>JAQYAH010000059.1 GCA_029227635.1 Clostridiales bacterium | reverse complement strand
TGACGAATTGTGAAGGTTTACTAGTTTGAAAAGTGAATGTTTGTGAATATTGGTGGTTGTTTATGACGTTTTTTCAATATATAATACCAGTAACCTGAAAGAGAAAAAATTCTATTTGGATCAGAGGTTGAAGAAGATGATATACACAGTAACTTTTAATCCTTGCCTTGATTACATCGTGAACGTGGATGACTTCAAGCTTGGGAGAACAAACCGAACCACCAAAGAGCAGCTCCTTGCCGGAGGCAAGGGCATCAACGTCTCCACAGTACTTCAGAACCTGGGGATCGAGAATACCGCCCTTGGTTTTATCGCCGGTTTTACCGGGGATAAGCTGGTGGAGGAAGTGGAGAAGCTCGGATTTAAATACGACTTCATCCGGGTGGAAAAAGGCTTTTCAAGAATCAACGTTAAGCTGAAGGATTTTGACGGAACCGAGATCAACGGAATGGGCCCGGATATTGACATGGAAGCCGTGAACCGTCTTTTTGCGAAGCTCGATCAACTGGAAAGCGGAGACACCCTGGTGCTCGCCGGAAGTATTCCCGCCTGCATGCCGGATTCCATCTACCGGGATATAATGGCAAGGCTCTCCGGGCGGGGAATCAATTTTGTAGTGGATGCTACAAAGGACCTGCTCCTCAATGTGCTGGAGTTTAAGCCTTTTCTCATAAAGCCCAACAACCATGAGCTTGGAGAGATCTTCGGAGTGGAGCTTAAGACCCGGGCAGAAGTTGTTCCCTACGCGAGAAAGCTTCGGGAGATGGGTGCCAGAAACGTACTGGTTTCCATGGCCGGAGAAGGTGCAGTCCTTGTGGATGAGAACGATGAGATCCACATGCACAGTGCTCCAAAGGGCAAACTTGTCAATGCCGTAGGTGCCGGGGACTCCATGGTGGCCGGATTCATAGCCGGATGGCACACAGAAAATAATTATGAGCATGCTTTTAAGATGGGTATTTCTGCCGGAAGTGCCAGCGCATTCTCAGAATTGCTTGCAACCAAACCTGAAATTCAGGAAATTTATAACTCAATAAACTAGTGTTCTTATGGAGGGGAAATATTATGAGAATCACTGACTTACTTGACAAGAGAGCCATTTCTCTTGAGGGAGCTCCCGCTGACAAAAAGGCAGCTCTCGAGGAGATAGTAAACCTCATGGCAAAGAGCGGTAAGATCGCAGATCTTGAAGCTTACAAGGCTGAAGTTTTCAGAAGAGAAGAAGAGGGAACCACCGGCATCGGTGAAGGTATTGCGATCCCTCACGGCAAGTGCTCCGCAGTCAAAGAGCCCGGTCTCGCAGCCATGGTAGTAAAGAACGGCGTAGACTTTGAGTCACTGGACGGAGAGCCCGCTGAGCTCATCTTCCTTATTGCCGCACCTGACACTGAAGACAACGTACACCTGGACGTTCTCAGCAAGCTTTCAACCCTGCTTCTTGACGGCGATTTTGTAAAAGCCTTAAAGAATGCCAAAACTGCTGAGGAGTTCATCGCTATCGTAGATAAGGCAGACTCTGAGAAGCTCAGCATCGACGAGAAACTGGCTGCTCAGGCTGACAATGAAGCAGCTAAGGTAAACGGCAAGATCCTTGCAGTTACTTCCTGTCCTACCGGTATTGCTCACACCTATATGGCTGCTGAAAGCCTTGAGAAGGCTGCCAAAGTCGCTAACTGCTTCATCAAAGTAGAGACAAGAGGCTCCGGCGGGGCAAAGAATGTACTCACTTCCCAGGAAATCGCAGAGGCAGACTGCATCATCATCGCTGCAGATGCCAAGGTTCCCATGGAACGTTTCCACGGCAAGAAGCTTATTGAGTGCCAGGTTTCCGACGGCATCTCAAAGGCTGACAAACTCATTGAAAGAGCGCTTAATGGCGACGCTCCTGTATATAATGCCGGCAATGCAGTTAAGGAGACTTCCGCTCCCGCAAAGTCCGGCAGCATCGGACACCACATTTATACCTGCCTCATGAACGGTGTATCTCATATGCTTCCTTTCGTAGTAGGCGGTGGTATCCTCATTGCTCTTGCCTTCCTCATTGACGGATTAAGCATCGATATGAATGCTCTCTCCGTTGCTGACAGAGGTAACTTCGGTACAATTACTCCCATTGCGGCAACCTTAAAGGGTATCGGCGGTGTTGCCTTCGGCTTTATGCTTCCCATCCTTTCCGGATTCATCGCAATGGCTATCGGAGATCGCCCCGCCCTTGCTGTAGGTTTTGTCGGCGGTATGATTGCTGCTAACGGAACTTCCGGTTTCCTTGGCGCCCTGGTTGCAGGTTTCGCGGCAGGTTACCTGGTTCTTGGTCTCAAGAAGATCTTTGACAAGCTTCCCGATGCACTGGAGAAGATTGCACCTGTACTCCTCTATCCTTTGTTCGGAATTCTTCTCATCGGACTTATCATGAGCTTCATCGTTGAGCCTCCTATCGGTGCCCTCAACACAGGCCTCAACAATGCCCTTTCAAGCATGGCAGGATCCAGCAAGATCATTCTCGGTCTCATCCTTGGCGGCATGATGGCTATCGATATGGGCGGCCCCTTCAACAAGGCAGCTTACGTATTCGGTACCGCTTCCATTGCAGCCGGCAACTATGACATCATGGCTGCTGTAATGATAGGCGGAATGGTTCCTCCCTGTGCTATCGCTCTTGCAACTCTTCTTTTCAAGAACAAGTTCACAAAGGAAGAGAGAGAGTCCGGTCCTGTTAACTTCGTAATGGGTCTTGCCTTCATCACCGAGGGTGCTATTCCTTACGCTGCTGCTGACCCCGGTCACGTACTTCCTTCCTGCATCATCGGTTCCGGTATCGCAGGTGCACTCTCCTGTGCTTTTGGATGTACCCTCATGGCTCCTCACGGCGGAATCTTCGTATTCCCTGTAGTTGGCAACGCCCTCATGTATATTGTAGCTCTCGTTGCAGGTACACTGGTTGCGGCTGTCCTTCTGGGAGTTCTCAAGAAAAAAGTTGTTGAATAAGTAGTACAAAATCCTCTTTTGTGTAATAATAGATTGTGCCATGCTGAAATTAGTATGGCACAATTTTCTTTTATTAATGAGGTTTACGGAGTATGCTGACCAAACAGAGACAAGCGGAGATCCTCGCTTTGCTTAAAGAACGAGGAAGTATTACCGCTCAGGAGCTTAAAGATCATTTCGGAGCATCGGAATCCACCATACGCAGAGATCTGAACTATCTTCACGACACCGGTGCCCTTATCAAGGTATTTGGCGGGGCAGTCCTGCCGGACACAAATGTGGATCGCATTCACGAGGACATCATGTCCGAGAAAAAAGCCCTTCACGCTGAGGCAAAGCACCAGATCGGCCGCTATGCCGCCTCCCTCATTGTCCCGGATGATTTTGTATTTATCGATGCGGGATCATCCACCGGGTGCATGATTCCTTTTATAACCGAGAAGTCTGCAAAATACGTTACAAACGCAGTGGCCCATGCCCTTGCTCTCTCGGAAATGGGCTTTAAGGTAACCCTTATCGGCGGAGATCTCAAGTACTCTACAGAGGCGATCATAGGAAATGAGGCAATCCTTCAGCTGCAGAAATACACTTTTACCAAGGGCTTCTTCGGCTCCAATGCCATAAGCCGCAGCAAGGGCTTCACCACCCCGGATCCCAACGAGGCTGCCATCAAGGAGGTGGCTCTTAGAAATTCCAGGGAGCCTTTCGTTCTCTGTGATGACTCCAAGTTCGGGCACATCTCCGCGGTTCGTTTTGCTGACTTCACTGCAGCCACAATAATCACCAACCGGGAGCCCTCCATCAATTACCAGGATGCTCATAACATACTCATAGCGAAATAACAACAAAACCCCGAGGCATTACCGCCCTCGGGGTTTCTCATGTCATATTCTATTCTTCATCCATCCAATCCGGAAGCTCGTCCTTTGTCATGCGATTGTAGACACAGCCGGTGTAACGGCAGTCCTCGCAAAGACCTTTGTTTCCTTTTACCCGGGGTTCTCCCTTGATCTTGCTGACGATAAAATCCACCGCCTCTTTAACGTTGGTCTCCTCGCCTTCGGCCACCAGGGTGACTGCGCCTTCGTTACCCCCGATGCCGCCTCCACAGACCATGTGGGCATCAAGGTCAAAAAGAATCTTAAGAGCCTGAATCTCCGTGACGATCTTAGTGTGGCTGAGGCAGATCATTCCGCCGTTTGTTCCGATGGAAATGTCGATGGTGTCCCCACCGCCGAGGGCTTTTGCCGCCTCTCTCACGGAAGGAACGAGCTTCTCAAGACCTACGGGAGTAATCATGGTGAGACCTTTTGAGATCACCGGTCCAAGAACCTCCGTGACCATGCCTCCGGTAAAGCCTCCGATAAAAACTCCTACCATGCCGTCGGTGTCCACTGCATTTGCCCCCTTGATCACCACCGTCTTAGGGTGATAATCCGTGAGTGCCTCCATATAAGTCATGTCAGCAACAGGCTCTCCTTTTCGGTATACACCGGGATAGAATTCCCGGGTGGCAGGGTTTGACACACAGAGCACCCGGTTAGTGGAAAGTCCCATGGTGTTGCAGGCAAAAGGAATATGCCCGTCCCCGGTAAGCTCCTCCGAAATATATCCCATGGATGCCCCGTCTCCAACCAGGAGATAGGCCTCACTAAGGGCTTCCCGAACCTCCTCCATCTGAACCACCGCTTTTGCGATGAGCCGCTTGGATTCCGCCGGGGTTAGTGTAAAAAGTGTTTTCATGCTATCCTCTCGTTCCCACAATATAATCTACAAACTGCTGAGCGGTGCGGCCGGAAAAGCTGGCGTGTTTCACCTGCCACTTATTGGCCTCCGCCATGAGCTCCTCGGAAGGAATCTCCACCTCCGGATGACGCTTCATGAGTTCGGTAATAATGTTGTAAAACTCTTTGGGGCTGGGCCTGAAGTATCCGATCTGAACACCGAAGCGGTTTGCCAGAGAAAGCTTCTCCTGGATAGTATCGTTTCGATGAACGTCCCCGTCGTGATCGTTTTTGTCCTTCCAGCTCTCCTTGATGAGATGCTGACGATTGGAAGTTGCGTAGATGAGGACGTTGTCGGGTTTGGGCTCAAGGCCTCCCTCTATCACCGCCTTCAGATACTTGTAATCCGTCTCAAACTCCTCGAAGGAGAGATCGTCCATATAGATTATGAAGCGGTAGTTTCGGTTCTTTACCAGATCGATGACCCGGGAGAGATCCTTGCTCTGGTGCTTGTAAATCTCGATCATGCGAAGACCCTGGTCATAATACTGGTTGAGTATGGCCTTGATGCTGGTGGATTTACCGGTGCCCGCATCTCCGTAGAGAAGGACGTTGTTGGCCTTTTTGCCGTTGACAAAAGCCTCCGTGTTGTCAAGAAGCTGCTGCTTTTGCTTCTCGTAACCGATAAGGTCGGAGAGAACCACCGTGCCGTTGCTGGTGATGGGCACAAGAAGCTCTTCTCCTCCGTCGGTAACTCTGAAGGACTTGTTGAGACCGAACATGCCAACCCCGTATTTTTTGTAAAAATCCGTGATTACCTTGTAGAGTTCCCCGGCATCTGCGGCGTTTTCGATTCCCCGGCTCAGTTCCTGTACCTTCTCACTTACGCTCTTGTTGTAGATCCTCTCGCTTTTGCCCACCGCCTTGTAACTCAGGATAGTGGAAAAGCAGTTGGTGCCAAGAGCCTTCTCCGCCGGTGCAAAATCATAGTCGAAGAGCTTTTTGAAGATAGCGAAATCGCTTTTGGCAAATTCGTTCACCGAGCCTTCCACTGCGCCCACCTTCTCCGATACCAGAGTAAAAGGGGTCTCGGTCATGGCCAGGATAAAGGCAAGGTAGTTGTGCCAGAGGTTCTCATTGAAACCATACTTTGTGGAAAGATCCAAAAGCCGGTGGATCTCCTGCCGGACTTTTCCCGCAAGGGCGCTGGTGTCTGCACCTTCCTTTTCCACCTCGCTTAAAGCCTCCGCCAGATTGTATAGAATGCAGCCCTCCCCCAGATCTCTGTAGATGATGAGCTCCGAGATCAGCTGCTTCATATTTTTAGTTTCCATTTGTATTCTTCCTTCTTTCTGATACTGTCTTTAACCTATGATCTGAGAAAGAGAGCAGACCTCAATGCCCTCAGCGGCAAAAGCCTCTCTCAGCCGACACACAAACTCAAGCGCCTTGACTCCGTCCCCGTGAACGCAGACAGAATCCGCCTGAATGTCAATGTCTCTGCCGGTTATGGCCTGTACTTTTCTCTCCTTGATCATTCGGATGACCCTTCTCACCGCCTCGTTCTCGTCGGTGATCATAGCCCCTTCCTTTCGGCGGTTCACAAGGGAGCCGTCCTCCTCGTAAGCTCTGTCTGCAAAAACTTCCAGGGCCACCTTGAGGCCCATGTCTTTTGCCGCCCTCACCAGTTCGCCGCCGGAGAGTGCCATAACGATGAGGCTGTCATCCACCGCCTTAATACCCTCACAGATGCCGGTTGCCAGAGCGTAGTCTTTTGCCGCCATGTTGTAGAGAGCTCCGTGGGGCTTCACGTGCTGAAGCTTCACATTGTGAGCTTTGCAAAATCCCGAAAGAGCGCTCACCTGATAGATGGTGTAAGCTTTTGCCTCCGCCGGGGAGATCACCATGTTTCGCCGGCCAAATCCCATAAGGTCGGGATAACCCGGATGAGCTCCCACTCTGATTCCGGCTTTTGCCGCAAGGCCCACCGTCTTATCCATCACCGAAGGGTCGGAGGCGTGGAAGCCGCAGGCCACATTTGCGGAAGTAATGAGAGGAATGACCTGTTCGTCCATACCTATGGTATAGTTGCCGAAGCTTTCCCCCAAATCACAATTCAAATCTATCTGATACATAATCTGTCACCTCAGTTACTGTAACTATTTCATCTTCATATATTTCTCGATGAATCCCGTATCGGCTCTACCCTCGCAGAAAACCGGATGCCTAAGGATCTGGTACTGGAAATCCAGATTTGTGTTGACTCCCATGATAACCATCTCGTCCAGGGCGGTGCGCATCTTTCGAACTGCTGCCTCCCTATCCGGCGCATGGACAATGACCTTTGCAATCATGGAGTCGTACTCTGTAGGAATTTCATATCCCTCATAGATGGAGGTATCCACTCTCACTCCGTTGCCTGCAGGAAGATGGATGTGGGTGATCTTTCCGGGGCTGGGCATGAAGTTTTTCTCCGGAATCTCCGCGTTGATACGGCACTCAATGGCATGACCTCTGATCACGGTGTCCTCTGATGTAAAGCTCAGGTTCTCCCCGTTCGCCACCCGGATCTGCTCAATTATGAGATCCGTTCCGGTCACCATCTCCGTAACACCGTGCTCCACCTGAATCCGGGTGTTCATCTCCATGAAGTAGAAGTTGCCCCTGGGATCCACAATGAATTCAATGGTTCCGGCGTTGGTGTAGCCCACGGTTTTGGCCGCCAGCACCGCATACTCGTTCATGCGGGCTCTGGTCTCCTCGTTGATGGCCGGAGAAGGAGACTCCTCGATCAGCTTCTGATGATTTCGCTGAACGGAACAATCTCTGTCCCCCAGGGCGACCACGTTGCCGCTTTTGTCTGCGATTATCTGAATCTCCACATGTCGGGGATTCTCCACAAACCGCTCAATATACATGGTGTCGTCCCCAAAGGCATTGGCGGACTCCATCTGCGCCATGTTGAACTGGAATTCAAACTCATCCTCGCTTGCAGCCACTCTCATTCCCTTGCCTCCGCCACCGGAGGAAGCTTTGATCATTACCGGGTAGCCGATCTCCGCTGCAAGGCGCTTTCCGATCTCAGCCTCATACACCGGCTCTTTGGTTCCGGGAACCACGGGCACCCCGGCTTCCATCATGGTCTTTCTGGCCTGGGACTTATTTCCCATCTTGTCAATGACCTCCGGGTCCGGGCCAATGAAGATCAGTCCGTTCTCCTGGCATTTTCTCACAAAAGTACTGTTTTCCGACAAAAACCCAAATCCGGGGTGAATTGCATCCGCTCCCATGTTGAGGGCCGCGGTGATGATCCGGTCCATGTTGAGATAGCTGTTCTTTGCAGGACCCTCGCCGATACAGATCCTCTGGTCCGCCAGCTTGACGTGAAAACTGTTTGCATCCTCCTTGGAATACACCGCAACACTTTGGATCCCCATGTTTCTGCAGGCGCGGATGATGCGCACTGCGATCTCTCCCCGGTTTGCGATAAGAACTTTATTAATCAAGACCCTGTCTCCTATAACTTCTTAACACGGAATAACGGCTGACCGTATTCAACTTTCTGTTCATTGCTCACAAGAACCGCCTCGATCTCGCAGTCATACTCAGCCTGGATCTCATTCATGAGCTTCATGGCCTCAAGGATGCAGACGGTCTGACCGTTCTTCACATGGTCTCCTACTTTGACAAACGCCGGCACATCCGGAGCCGCTGCGGAGTAAAAAGTACCTACAATGGGAGAAGTGATGAAAAGAGCCTCACTCTTCTCTTCTTTTGCAGGAGCCGGGGCAGGGGCGGGAGCGGGAGCGGCTGCCGCCATGGGTGCTCCCGGAACTACCACCGGAGCATTGTCCAGCTTGCTCATGGAAATCTCCACCTCGTCGTCGGCATATTCAAACGTCATAAGTGAAGAGTTTTCGATGATCTTCACTAATTCCTCGATTTTTGCTAAATCCATATCATATTCCTCCTATCTTCTACTGGGGAAACAGTCCGGAGATCCGCTTAGCGGTGATGCGGCACTCCAGCACCTCTTTACAGGGCTGATGTATTAGCCTTCGCATCTCATCCAGTTCTCTCTCTGCTTCCAGATATAATCTTTGTGCTTCTTCCACGGTGATGGCGGTGAAACGGATCTTGTGATCCGTCTTTCGCTGCACCAGTTTGGGAATATCCACCGAAGCCACGGTTGCAATCTTTGCATATCCTCCGGTGGTCTGACGATCCGCCAGAAGGATGATCGGTTTTCCATGGGAGGGCACCTGAATGGAGCCAAAAGCAATTCCGTCGGAGATCATGTCCGAGGTGGTTTTCGGTGCGATAAAAGGTCCTTCAAGACGGCAGCCCATTCTGTCAAACTGGCTTGTGACCGTAAATTCTTCGTTGAGGAAAGTCTCTATTCCCTGCTTGCTGAACCGGTGATCCTGAGGTCCCATGACCACTCGCAGGGTCACCTTGTCCTGATCAAAATCCTCCGGCTCCAGATGTCTTGAGAGGAAAAACGGCAGGTATCTGCGTTTGATCCTGAAGTTGATGTAATCGCCGTCCATGAGCTTTCGGCCCTTAAATCCTCCGATTCCGCTCTTCATGTTGGTACAGCGGCTGCCCATTACCACCGGGATCTTCAGATAGCTGGAAAAAGCAATGTATCCCCGGCTGCCGGTTCTGGCACTTCCAAACTTCAGAATATCTCCCTTCTTCATGTAGATAGCAGTGTACATGGGAGCCTTCTCCCCGTTGATTGTGGGACTAAAATCTCCTCCGGTTATGGCAATGATCGTCTCTGAGGTGAATTCCAGAGTGGGCCCTATTAGGGTGAACTCCAATACTGCCTCATTTTCCGGATTGTCCAAAAGGAGATTGGCAATATGAAAAGACTTGATATCCATTACTCCGGCAACGCTGAAGCCCTGGCTCTGATAGCCCGTTCTTCCCATATCCTGAACGGTGGTCAGCATACCGCCTTTAAGAATTCGAATGCCCATCAATTATCTCCTTCCCGAACAGTCACCTGATATTCACCAAGCTCTACCTGCTCTTTGATTCGATAAAACTCCTCCTCACTTATGGGTACAAAGCGAATGTATTCTCCGGCCTGTACCAGAATGGGAATCTCCCGATCCGGGTCGTAGGTCTTCACCGGAGTCATACCCATAAGCTGCCAGCCTCCCGGGGAATCAAGGGGATAAATTCCCGTCTGGGAACCACCTATTCCCACGCTGCCTGCCGGGATCTTGAGCCTTGGATTCGCAAGTCTGGGGGTATGGATCCTCTCATCCAGTCCTCCCAGATAGCAAAAGCCCGGCAAAAATCCAAGCATATATATCAGATAATCGCAGGAGGTGTGGATCTTTATGACCTCCTCCACCGAAAGTCCGGCATTAGCTGCGATGTTTTCAATATCAGGGCCAAAGTCTCCGCCGTAACATACCGGGATCTCGTAAACTCTTTTGCCTTCCTCCCCGGCCTTGACTTCGATCTTAAGAATATCCTCCAGTCTCTTTTTCATCTCACCGTAGGAAATGACTCTGGGATCGTAGTTGATCAGCAGTGAGCAGAACGCCGGTATAATGTCGATCACTCCCTGAGTCTGCTGAGATTTGAGGAGACGTACCGTTGCGGAGATCTTGGCATTGATTCTGGGGCTGATCTCCTGAGGAAACTCGATCAGCACCGATGAATCCCCCGCAGTCACAATTTTGTAATTTTCCATAGATTTTCTCCTGAGAAGCTTCCCAAAAGGAAGCCTGACTGCTTAGCAATATAAATGGGACAGGAGCCAGCTCCTGTCCCGATTACCATACAAAAGTTATGCGAATAACGTTCCGATCTGGCTCATGAAGGTTGTGATTCCGAGGTATGCGGAGATTACAACAACGATAACACCAAGAATGAGAAGTACTGTGGGATGCTTGTAGGTCTCTCCCATGATGGACTTCTTCTTGGAAGCGATAAGACATACACCCAGGGTGATAGGCAAGATCAATCCGTTTAATGCTCCGGCAAGAACAAGGAGAAGCGCCGGCTTACCAATGATAACCATGATCAGGGTAGATACTGCGATGAAGCCGATAATAACTGCGTTCTCATGCTTGTCGATAGCTGAGTGGAATGTCTTAAGGAACGAAACCGAAGTGTAAGCCGCTCCGATAACGGAAGTAACTGCCGCGCAGAGAAGAACCAGTCCGGCGATTCTATAACCGATCATGCCGGCACCGAGCTTAAAAGCATCTGCTGCAGGGTTTGCCGCATCCAGTGCCTGTCCGGCGGTGAACTTCACAACAACACCGAGAACGGCCAGGAAAAGAAGTACGCGCACTACGGAAGCAACCAGCATACCCATAACTGAGCTCTTGTTGATCTCTTTCAAGTTGCTCTCCCCGGTGATGCCCGCATCGATGAGGCGATGAGCACCAGAGAAAGTAATGTATCCGCCAACAGTTCCGCCAAGCAGGGTGATGGTGGCAGGAATCAGAGGTTTAACTCCGGTTGAGGGAACAAAAGTATTCTTAATCGCATCTCCTACCGGAGGCTTTACTGCAAAAATGATCACCAGAATAACCACGATCATGACACCGCCAAGGATCTTGGTGAGCATATCCATTGCAGACTTGGCATTCTTAACCAGGAATACCGCAATGGCGATAACGCCGGTGAGAATGCAGCCAACTGTCTGGGGAATTCCCAGAAGAGTGTTGAATCCGAGCGCTCCGCCGCCAACGTTGCCGATATTAAAAGCAAGTCCGCCGAGTGCTACCATAAAGGCTACAAAATATCCAAGCCCGGGAACCACCTTGTTAGCCACATCCTGTCCTCTGAGACCTGAAACACAGAGAACTCTCCAGATGTTAAGCTGGGCAATAACCGCCAGAATGATTGACGCCAGAATTACAAAGCCGAAACTTGAGCCATTGGCACCGGTAAATGTCGCTGTCTGTGTAAGAAAACCGGGGCCGATAGCCGATGTTGCCATCAGAAACGCTGCACCTAAAAGGGCTCCGCCGCTTTTTTTCTCCTTCATTGATCTATCCCTCCTGAATAAAATGAGTCATTTTAGATAGGATATCATATATTTGAAAGAAATTGCATCACTTTTCTGAAAACTTTTGGAAAAGCACGACATTTTTTGAGGTTTTGGTACACTTCTAATCTATAGGCACATAACCCTCCGCCTCAAAAGCCTGAAGAATTCTTTCATAATGAAGGAATCCCTCCGCATCCTTGATCTTTGTGATCTCAGAAAAAGGAACGATCGCAAAATCGATGGCCTCTGAATCCTCGATAGTTACATCTTCCTCAGAAAAATCCTTCACGAAATGGTAGATATCCACAAAATAGTTATCCCCCCGCTTCAGATCCACATTGGAGTAAGTGTAAATGAGTCTGCCCTCCTCCGGAGAGACACTAAGACCTACTTCCTCCTTCACTTCCCGGCGCACCGCATCAAGGGAACTCTCTCCGGCCATAACTCCACCGCCGGACACCTCCCAAGCACCCGCCGCCCACTTCTTATTTAATGAGCGTCTTGTGATGAGAAACCGGTGATCCGGCCTCTCGATAATAGCAAGGACGATTAGCTGATACTCTCCCTCCTGCAAAAAACTTCCTTTTCTGGGAAGAGTCCGTCCGGTCTTCTCCTTATTAGCATCATATACATCAAAGTATTCCATAATAAACTCTCTTCCTATTACATAGTGTTTCTGAATCTAGGGCAGGACACACACATCGATCCAGCCTTCCGCACCGGAAAGTTCAAAAAACTCCTCCGGACTAAGCTCCACCGCGCTGTTGGCGCTTCCGCAGGCGGGATAGACCTTGGGAAATCTCTTAAGAGACTCGTCCAAATAGACCCGAACTCCCTCCCTGATTCCAAAGGGGCACACTCCTCCGATATCATGCCCTATGAGGTCATGAACCTCCTGGGGCTTTAGCATCTTTGCTTTTTTGTGAAAAAGCTCCTTGTATTTAGGGTTACTGATCTTGGCATCTCCGGCACAGACGATCATCACCGGCTCCTCCCCCACCATAAAGGTCAGAGATTTCGCAATTCGCTCCGGATCGGTTCCCACTGCCAGTGCCGCCAGCTCCACTGTGGCACTTGACACTTCAAAAATCCGTATCCTGTCCCCAAAGCCTTTGGCTTCAAGAAAGGCTTTTGCTTGCTGTAATGCCATCTCACTTCCTCCTCAGAAATTATTTGCCCAGACGCTCGCTCCACTCCGCCTCTTTAAAGCCGGTGAGGACGAAATCATCCCCCACCAAAATGGGACGCTTCACAAGCATTCCGTCGGTAGCCAAAAGAGCATAAACCTCCTCATCGCTCATGTTGCCCAGCTTGTCCTTAAGCTGCATCTCTCTGTAGAGCATTCCGCTGGTATTAACAAACTTCTTAATAGGATAGCCGCTCATCTCATGCCACTTACGAAGCTCGTCTGCGGACGGATTCTCTTCCTTGATGTGACGGTCCTGATAACTGATACCCTTCTCATCCAGCCAGTTCTTTGCTTTCTTACAGGTTGAACATTTGGGATACTCGACAAATAAAATCATAATAACTCCTCCATATTTAAATCAATCAAAGCACCATAATCAGCGTCCCCGCTCCAATGAGAAAACAACCGATCAAGGATTTCGGGGTAAACTTCTCGTGAAGAAATACAAAAGCCAACACCAGAGTTATCACCACACTGAGCTTATCAATGGGCACAACTTTGGACGCCTCCCCCAATTGAAGGGCTCTGTAGTAGCATAGCCAGGAGGCCCCTGTTGCCAGTCCGGAGAGCACAAGAAAGAGCCAGCTTTTCCTGCTGATGTCCGTAAGTCCGCTTTGAGCATTGGTGATAAAAACCATAATCCAGGACATTCCCACCACAACCACTGTTCTTATGGCGGTAGCCAGATTTGAATTCACCCCTTCGATTCCTACCTTGGCGAGGATAGAAGTAAGCGCTGCAAAAATCGCGGACAGCAATGCAAAAACAGCCCACATAATATCACTTCCTTATCGTTTTGTGATCTGCATTTTCTAATTATAGTATGTTCAGGCAAAAATATAAAGGTTCGCAGCCAAAGCCGCGAACCTTTAATACTATTTCATCTTCTGAATCACTTCCTGAAGCCTTCGTTCGTACTCCTCCTTAACTTCCGGAGGTCCGATAAGGTCGATCTCCCCGGCATAAGTAAAAAGCCAGCCGAAGAAAGTCTTGCTGACATTGACCTCAACTTCCGCCCGGAAACGGTCATTAGATACATGCTCGATCTCAAAATCCAAGCCGAACTCGTCGATGACTTTCTTCATGAGGTTGCTGGGACATTCAATAGTGACCTTCTTCTCCTCGCCGTTGTACATGGAAATGGATTTGTTAATGTACTCAGATGCACTGAAATCCCTGGGTTTCGGCACTGCAGCCTCATCCAGAATGTCAGGAATACACATCCTGTCCACTCTGAAAGCCACAACGATTCCCCTCTTATCGGAGTATCCCAGCATATAATAACGATCCTCTCTCCAGATCAGAGTATATGGAGAAATGACATACCACTCTCCGTCATTCCTGCAGACGAGTTCCTTATTATCGTTGTATTCCTTATACTGAAAGCGAATCTTTCTCTTACTCTCGATGGCTCTGTCCACCGCATCGATGATGTAGAGGAGCTGAGGGTTGTCCGTCTTGACCCGCTCTTCCGGACAGGCTCTGTCCCGAATCTCCTGAGCCTCATAATCACTGGTGAGAAGGCACAGCTTCTCCACAAGTTCCCGGCTCTTTCTCTCACTGATAAAACGGGAAGAAGTTATGGCGTCGGCAAGGATCTTAAGTTCCACCAGATCAAAGATCCGGGTTCCATAATGATACCGCTTGGAATTATTTGCCCCCGCTTCTCCCAAAATCTCATACCCTGCATTGTTCAGGGCAACGATGTCATCTCTGATAGTGTTCCGGTTGCCCTTGATTCCCACCTTCTGGAGTCTTTCAATAAGTTCCGCAACCGTGGTTGAATGCCTGTCATCTGTCTGCTTCTGAAAAAACCGAAGCAGCATAAGAAGTCTGCTTCTGTTGTTGTCAATTTTGTCCATAGAAAAGTGTCCCACATCTGCCAAGAATAGTAATATTCTTAAGAATATCCTAAAAACTTGGTTTTATTGTAGGCTTATTATTCTTATTTCTCAAGCTGTTAATGGCCGCTTGTTGTCAGATGCTCAGTTTTTTAGCTAACTCTTTACTTTTTTTCACAAAACCCTTGCAAATCCGGGAAAAGCATATATTGACAGACATAACAAAATGACGCCGACAAAAAGGATAATGTCGGCGTCTGAGGGGGTATCTATCTTAATCTCAAGTACAATTCTCTAAATCTCGTCCGGCTCTTCTGTAAGTCCGAGGCTTTCCACGATCTTGTTAAAGCCGGAAAGATCGTAGGTGGTTCCCTCGTGGTTCTTAATTCTCTGAAGAAGCTTCTCTTCCTTAAGCTCTCTTGCAAGTGTTATGTCATATACTTCCTGTGCAATCTCCTTGGGAACAACAACCACATCGTCGTTGTCCGCAAATACCAGGTCGCCGGGTCTTACGGTAACACCGCACATTGTCACGGGATGATTGATGGTTCCCTTGAAGGCCTTAGTTGTTCCTACTACATTGATTGCCTGAGAAAACACAGGGAAATCCAGCTCCTTCATGAGCATAGTATCTCTTACCGCTCCGTCTGTGATCATACCCACAGCTCCTTTTGCCTGAGCGGAAGCACTCATCATTCCGCCCCACATACCGCCGGTACGGGTGTCGCCGGAGTAAGCGATCATAAGCACATCGCCGGGCTTTAACATATCAATAGCCTTGTGAATGATTACATTGTCACCAGGTCTTGCTTCAACTGTCATGGCAACGCCACAGATTCTTGAACCGGGCCATACGGGGTGAATTTTTCCTCCCATTGCACCCTTTCTTCCCATGCTCTCATGGATAGATGCGCTCTCTTCAAACTTTGAGAACTTCTCTACAAGTTCAGGTGAAACCTTATCGTAATGTTTAATTATATCGAACATATTGTTTGCCCTCCGTATTTATCTGTTGAACTCAATATAACACAGAGTAATTATTCTGAAAAATGAATAAATTTATTTAATTAAATTAATCATTTTTATATTTTATGGTATAATGCCTTTAAGATAAGAAAGAAAAGTCCATACCTATTTCAGGAGGCCTACTATGAACCAAGCCGATATTGAAACTTTTCTCATGCTGGTTAAGACCCAAAGTATTACAAAGACCGCCGAGAATCTTTTTGTCTCTCAGCCCACTGTCAGCCACCGTCTCAAGCTTTTGGAGGAAGAACTGGGTGTATCCCTGATGATTCGAAAGAAGGGCTACAAGAAAGTGGAGCTCACCAACAAAGGGGAAGAGTTTATCCCCATTGCCCAGCGCTGGCTCTCCCTCATGAAGGAGACTATGCTCCTTAAGAGTTCCGGCGAGGAAATGTTCCTGTCCATAGGAAGCACCGATACACTGAACAGCTGTATTTTACGGGATGTGTACCGGTACATCACTCATCAGTCCTCCCTGGATCTCAAACTCAATATCTCCACCCACTATTCCAATGTGCTCTATGAGCTTTTGGAGAACCACACTATCGATGTGGGCTTTGTCTATCACCACCTTCATTTTAAGAACATAATCTCTGAACCGGTTCTTCGGGAGAAGATGTACATAGTCCAGGAGCCAAGCAGCGCAATCAGGGAGAATTGTCTCAATGTGACGAGCCTTGATCCGGACAATGAGGTAACATTTATCTGGGAGACCAACTACCAGATTTGGCACGAGCAGATGATCTCCACGGGCCGACGCAGCACTCTGGAGGTGGATACCTACTCCCTTTTCTCAGAATTTTTGAAGGAGAAGGGTAAGTGGGCCGTAGCCCCGGTAACTGTGGTCAACCGGCTGAAACAGGATCAGGATGTCTTTGTCAGCGAGATAGGTGACAGGAAGAAGCCCCCTGAGCGAATCACCTACATAATAAGACATAAAGACATCAATGATGCCAAGTTGAACACCCTCAGGGTCTTTGAAGACTACATTAGCCGATACTTTACAGAAAGCGGTCTTGACAGCTATATGGATCGCTATACAGACATTACAAAAAGGGAGTTTTTCCTTGAATAAGCTGCAAAGAGAATCTCGCAAGCGAGGTTCTTTTTTGTTACTCCAATTACAATAATATTAAAAATGTTAATTATTCATAAATAAATAATCTATTTTTCTTAATGTATTGATTATGATACATTAATACCAGACTCAAACAAGCCTAGTAAAAATCATCAAACACAAGCGTAATTTTTTACATTTATTGTATATATTTACTACGACCCAGGAGGTAAAACGGATGGATATAAAAATACTGATGTCCGGCGATCAGGCTGTCTCAGTTCAGATGGGCAGTGAGATCTCCCTGGAGGTGAACCGCAAGGTTCTCATGCTTTTGGAAGCTATCAAAAAATCCCCCATCCCCGGAGTTCGGGAGATGGTTCCCACCTACGCATCCCTGATGATCCACTACGATCCCTCGGTGATCTCTCTCCTTAAACTTGAAGAAGAGATCATGAATCGGGCGGAGAATATGTCCGATATCGGGGAAACAAAGAAGATCATCCGGGAAGTTCCCATCCTCTACGGAGGAGAACTGGGACCCGACCTGGAGCTCTGTGCCGAACTGGAAGGCACCACCGTGGAGGAAGTCATTCGCAAACACTCTACCCACGATTATTACGTTTATATGCTGGGCTTCGCCCCCGGCCATCCCTACTCCGCAAGATTTGAGGAGCCTTTCTCCTTCAAGAGACGGGACACCGCCAGAGTAAAGATTCCCGGAGGTTCAGTGGTAGTTCAGTTAAACCTTTCGGACCTGATTCCTTTTGAACAGCCTTGTGGCTGGAACATTATCGGCTCCACACCTCTCACCATATGCGATTACCGCAAGGAGGATCCCTTCCTTGTACACGCCGGTGAATGGATCCGCTACATTCCCGTAACCGAAAAAGAGTACCGGGAGATCCGCCGTGCCGATGAGGCAGGGACCTACAAAGTAAAAGTGATCGAGGAATAGGAGGTCAGCAATGGGAATTCTTGTAAAAGATCCGGGACCGCTCACTACGGTTCAGGATGAAGGAAGATTCGGTTATCAGCAGTTCGGCGTCACCCCTTCCGGACCCATGGACGCCAGAGCTTTTCATATTGGAAATATTCTAGTTGGCAACAAAAGAGGTGAAGGATCCTTAGAGTTCACCTTCAAGGGTCCCGACCTGGAATTTGACGAGGACACCGTCATCGCTATCACAGGAGGAGAGATCCAACCAAGCCTGAACGGCAGCCCCATTCCCCGATACCGGGCAGTTAGGGTTCACGCCGGGGACGTGCTTAAATTTGGTTTTGCCACCGGAGGAGGCTGCCGGGGTTATATTGCTTTTGCCGGAGGCCTGGACATTCCTCTTATCATGGAATCAAAATCCACCCTGGCATCCAAAAAACTTGGAGGCTTCGAGGGCAGAGCCTTAAAAAAGGACGATTACATCGGATTTACTGCTCCCAAAGCGGACCTTCCCGATTTTGAAAAAAGATGGGTTCCCCTCCCCGTCTACCCCACCAAGGAGGTGTCAGTTCGAGTGGTCCTCGGCCCTCAGGACGATGCATTTTCTGAGGAAGAACAGAAAAAACTCTTCTGGTTCAGCTCCAAGGTGGCTAACGAGTGTGACAGACAGGGTTACCGCCTGGAGAGGGAAGTCCCCATAAAGCACATAAAGGACGGAAACATTATCAGCGACGGCATCGCTTTCGGATCCATACAGGTTCCCACCACCGGTCAGCCCTTCATCATGATGGCAGATCGACAGACCGTTGGCGGCTACACAAAGATCGGAACGGTAATCACCGTGGATCTTCCCAAGGTAGCACAGGCGAAGCCGGGAATGTGGATCCGTTTCGTGAATGTGAGCATGGAGCTGGCTCATGAGCTCTATATCCGGGAACTCTCGGAGATGGATGCCCTGGAAAAATCCATGAACCCCTGATTTTGAATCATTAACGCGGAGTACTCTCCGCCTGAAATACTCTTTTTAAGGAGGAAAAAATATGTATTACGTAGATCTTAACAGCGACATCGGCGAGAGCTTTGGAGCATACAAACTTGGAGATGACGCAGAGATCCTCAAGTATGTGACTGCAGCCAATGTAGCCTGCGGTTGGCATGCCGGAGATCCCATGGTAATGGACAATGTAGTCAGAATGGCTGCTGAAAGGGGAATCGCCGTTGGAGCACACCCCAGCTATCCCGACCTTCTTGGCTTCGGCCGTCGGAAAATGTTCCTTTCCTTTGACGAAGCAAAAAACTACGTTAAGTACCAGATCGGTGCCCTTTCTGCTTTCACCACAAGCTACGGCACAAAGATCCATCACGTAGCTCCTCACGGTGCTATGGGCAACATGTGCCAGAACGACAGACAGCTTGCAAGAGCCATCTGTGAAGCATGTTATGAGATCGATCCCGAGATCATCATCTACTACTGTGCAGGTGCAGTTCTCGGCGAGGAGGCAGAGAAGATCGGACTTCGCACCGCCTGCGAGATCTTTGCTGACAGAGCATACGAGGATGACCTTTCTCTCAGGGCAAGAAAGCTCGAGGGTTCCATGATCACCGACGAGGACATCGCTATCAAGCGCTGTATCCGCATGATCAAGGAAGGCAAGGTTTACGGCCACAGCGGCAAAGACCTGGACATCAAGGGAGACACCCTCTGTGTTCACGGTGACGGACCCAAGGCGATCGCTTTCGTAAAAAAGATCACCGAGGAGTTCAAAAAAGAAGGAATTGAGATCCGCACTTTCAGATAGGTGCGGACCAATATAAATGCCACACATAAACATAACAATTTGGGAGAGAAAAAAATGGAAAAAACCAAGAAAAAAGAGAGATCCATAGCTCAGAAGATGATCTTTTCCCTCGTGGGAGGAATTATCGTAGGTCTCATCTTCATGATGATTCGCCAGAACCTTCTTAACAACGGCGGAGAAGCCACCTGGGCAACCATCAACAGTATCCTTTTCCAGGATATCACCACCGCAGACGGCGTAAAAGCCATCGGTATCTTCTACATCATTGGCCAGATCTTCATGAAGGGTCTTCAGGCTGCAATCGTTCCCCTGGTTCTTGTGTCCCTGAGCCTTGCTCTCTGCAGCATCTCTAACTCCACAAAACTCGGACGTATCGCTGGCAAATCCCTTCTCGGATTCTTCGGATTCTATGTTGTAGGTGCAGCGATCGCCTGCGCAGTTGCTTACATTATCAAGTCTCTTGGCCTTTTCAACGTAACTCTTGTTGCTGACGGCCTCGGAGAAGCAAGCACAATTGAAGCCTTTAACCCTCTGGGAGTTATTGTAAACGCAGTTCCCAACAACATCACTTCCGCTTTCAGCACAAATAACAGCATCCTCGCTGTTGTATTCACCGCAGTAGTAATCGGCATCTGCATGAATGCTCTGGGTGAAAAGGCTGCTGCCCTCAAAAAGGTTTTTGAGAGTGCTAACGAAGTAATCCAGATGTACCTCAACTTCCTCATCAACAAGGTAGGTCCCATCTCTATCTTCTGCCTTGTTTCCAGAACTTTCGCTATCTACGGTGCTGAGTACTTAAAGCCCGCTGCTGCCTACATCATCGCTGCAATGGCTACTCTTCTCATCACCTGCTGCGTACTCTATCCTGTGGGCATCTTCGTGACAACCGGTCTCAACCCCGCAAAGTTCCTCAAGAAGATGGCAAAAGTCGGTGTTTTCGGATTCTCTGTAAACAGCTCCGCTGCTACATTACCCCTCAACACCAACACCTGCCTCAATGAACTTGGTTGCTCAAAGGAGATCACAAGCTTCGTACTTCCTACAGGTATGACTATCAATATGAACGGTACCACAATGATGCACATGTTCGCAGTTACTTTCATTGCTACTGCTGCAGGCATCAACGTAACTCCCGGCAAAATGATCATCATGGCACTCCTTTCTATCTGTGCTGCAGCCGGAACCCCTGCTATTCCTATCGCAGGCACAACAATGATCTTCACAGTTCTCTCAGGAATGGGCTGGACTTCAGATCTCTGCCTCCTTGGCTACGCACTTGTTGTTGCTATCAACCGTCCTGTTGAAATGTCACTCCTTCCTCTTAACGTAATCGGTGATGCTGCCGTTAACGTAATCGTAAACGCATCAGAAGGACAGCTGGACAAAGACGTTTACAACTCATAAAAACAAGTTTCGATATCCTTTAATCTTCATTTTCACACAAACACAGTGGGCTCGGTTCGCCGGGTCCGCTGTGTTTTTTGTAGAAGCGAGGAGCCACGGCAGGGTCTTAAATATAATCAGCATTAATAATTTAGATAGAATTAATTCATTTTACTCTATGTTTTTTTGGACTTATAATTATACAAAAGAAAGCAAATATAGCCTAATACTGAGAGGAGAATAATAATATGTTTAATACCGCTGACAGAATGGAAGCCCTTCCTTTTTCAGGAATTCGAGTAATGATGGAGCGTGCAAATAAAATGCAGAAGGAAGGCTGTGACGTGATCCACATGGAGATCGGACGTCCTGACTTTGACACCCCTGAAGTAATCAAGAAGGCCGCTTATGACAGCCTGGAAAAGGGCCGGGTATTCTACACTTCCAACTACGGAACCCCTGAGCTTCGTGCCGCTATCGCCGAGAAACTCACAAAAGAGAACGGTGTTGAATATAAGCCTGAAGAGATTCTTGTCACTATTGGTGTTGGTGAAGGCACTTACGCTTCCATGGCTGCTTTTCTCAACCCCGGTGACGAAGTCCTGGTTCCCAATCCGGTATGGCTCAACTATATTCACGTTCCCAACTTTTTCGGTGTAACACCCGTGACCTACACCCTCAAAGAAGAGAACGATTTCCAGATCGACATCGACGAGATCATAAGCAAGATCACCGATAAGACCAAAATGATGGTCATCAACACCCCCGGTAACCCCACCGGCACAGTTCAGAGCCGGGAGACCCTGGAAAAGCTGGCAGAGATTGCAAAGAAGTACGACCTGCTCGTTGTAGCGGATGAAATCTACGAGAAGCTTACCTACGGCGGAGTTAAACATGTAAGCATCGCTTCCCTCCCCGGAATGAAGGAGAGAACCATCACCCTCAACGGTTTCTCCAAGTGCTATTCCATGACCGGTTGGAGACTTGGTTATGCCGCTGCTCCCGTGGAACTCATTCAGGGTCTTGTGAGAGTACACCAGTACATCAACACCTGTGCTGCTTCTTTCGTACAGGACGCAGGCGTCGTTGCCCTGAAAGAAGGGGAAGCTGATGTGCAGGCAATGGTAAAAGAATATGAGAAGAGACGCAACTACGCAGTTAAATCCCTCAATTCCATGGAAGGCATCAGCTGCAAGGTTCCCGAAGGTGCCTTCTACATCTTCGTGAATGTAAAATCCCTGGGAATGACTTCCGCAGAAGTTGCCGACTATCTTCTGGATCACGCTCATGTGGCAACCGTTCCCGGCTCCGCTTTCGGAACCGAAGGTGAAGGCTTCATCCGTCTCTCTTACGCTTGCAGCTATGAACGCATCGTGGAGGCTATGGACAGAATGTCAAAGGCTTTTGAAGAGCTAAGAAACCGCTAATAAGCCAAATATGGTGCATGAGCACTGCTATTGAGTTATAATCGGGACAAAAGCAAAACTCCAGATCAGAAAGGATATAAAACATGAAAATCGTAGTATTAGATGGATATACAGAAAACCCCGGCGATCTTTCCTGGGATGCCCTCGCTTCTCTTGGAGAACTCACAGTTTATGACCGAATCTCCTATGTAGAAAGCCCCATTATCAGAGAGAAAATCGGTGACGCCGATATCGCCATCACAAACAAGACTCCTATTTCAAAAGAAACCATTGATGCCTGCCCCAACTTAAAGGCAATTGCAGCCCTTGCAACAGGCTACAATGTGATTGACTACAACTATGCAAAAGAAAAGGGAATCCCCGTTATGAACGTTCCCACCTACGGCACACAGATCGTAGGCCAGTACGCAGTTGGTCTTCTCCTTGAGATCTGCTCCCACTTTGCTCACCACGATGCCGCTGTAAAAGCCGGCCGTTGGGAGAGCAATGACGACTGGTGCTTCTGGGATTTCCCCATGATCGAGCTCTACGGCAAGACTGCCGGAATCATCGGTCTTGGCCGAATCGGACAGTCTACCGCTAAGATCCTTAATGCTCTGAACATGGAAGTTCTGGCATATGATGCTTTCGAATCCGATGCAGGAAGAGAAGTTGCAACCTATGTAGACCTTGACACCCTCCTTGGCAAGTCAGATGTGATCTTCCTTCACTGTCCTCTTTTCCCTTCTACCGAAGGTATTATCAACAAGGACAACATTGCAAAAATGAAGGATGGTGTTATCATCATCAACAACAGCCGTGGACAGCTGGTAGTTGAGCAGGATCTCGCCGATGCCCTTAACAGCGGCAAGGTTTACGCAGCCGGCCTGGATGTTGTATCCACCGAGCCTATCAAGGGAGACAACCCTCTCCTCACCGCCAAGAACTGCCTCATCACTCCCCATATCTCCTGGGCGGCACAGGCAGCAAGACAGCGGATCATGGACATCACTGTAAGCAATGTAAAATCCTTTATAGACGGCAATCCCGAAAACGTGGTGAACAAATAGAATGAATCAGGAAATGAGACAGACCGCAGACATCATAATAAATGAGGCCCTGGCCGCAGTCATGCCGGATAACGCAGTAGAAAAAGCGCTCCGGAAATTCGACTGCACTACCGGACGCACTGTTTTAGTGGCAGCCGGAAAAGCCGCCTGGCAGATGGCCTCTGCCGCGGTCCGCGTCCTGGGCAATGTAGATGACGGCATAGTCATAACCAAGTACGACCATGTGATGGGAGAAATCCCCGGAGTGACCTGCTTCGAAGCGGGACATCCGGTTCCCGACGATAACAGCTTCCTGGCAACAGAGGAGGCCCTTCGCAAGGTTTCCGACCTCACTGAGAAAGACACCGTCCTCTTCCTTCTTTCAGGTGGAGGAAGTGCTCTCTTTGAGAAGCCTTTAATCCCCGGGGAGGAGCTCCAGGATATCACCCGGCAGCTTCTTGCCTGTGGAGCAGACATTGTTGAGATCAACACGATCCGCAAAAGACTCTCGGCAGTAAAAGGTGGCCGATTCGCAAAAGCCTGCCTGCCTGCAAAAGTTTTTGCCATTGTCCTCAGCGACATCTTAGGCGATCCCCTTGATATGATAGCTTCCGGTCCGGCTTATCCGGACTCAACAACCTGTGAACAGGCGGAAGCCATCGTTCTTAAATATAATCTGAGACTCTCTGAGAAGGCTTTGGCCCTTCTCAGGGAGGAGACTCCCAAGGTCCTCACAAATGTGAAAACCCAGATCACAGGAAGTGTGAAAGAGCTCTGTGAAGCCGCCAAAAACTCGGCAGCAAGCCTTGGCTATGCAGTCACCGTTCTGACAGACGAGCTTTGCTGTGAGGCGAGAGAAGCGGGAAGTGTGCTCTCAAGCATTCTTCGCACTCACCGAAATAGTAATCGCAAACTCTGTTTTATAGCCGGAGGGGAGACAGTAGTCCATCTCACTGGCAGCGGCCTTGGTGGACGCAATCAGGAGTTGGCTCTTGCCGCCGCTCCCGGAATCACAGGCCTTTGTAATGCCTGTGTGTTCTCCGTAGGCAGCGACGGTACCGACGGTCCCACAGACGCTGCCGGCGGCTATGTGGACGGGGACACCCTGAAAGAGCTGAGAAACTCCGGGTACGACGTCTTTGAAGTTCTTAAAGACAACGATGCCTATCACGCCCTGAAAGCGGTGAATGGTCTCGTGATCACCGGTCCCACCGGTACAAATGTAAATGATATTGCCGTGGCCCTCCTGAACTGACAACAATCGTGGGTCAGGATGAAATCTCCTCCAAAAATACGCAATTCACTCCTTGGACACGGCTTTTCCTTTTCTTATAAAGGCTGGTAGGCTGCGAATTTATTCCGGCTTATCAGTCTTTTTTGTAGCAATGAGCCAGCGCCAGAGTAAGACCGGCTCATCACACTGTATCGCACATCGCCGCGATTCCAAGCACTATCAGTGCAATAAAAGCCAGTATCATCATGCCCTTTATTGCCAGCCCTATAAGAACCAAAGGTAAAAGTATTACTGTCACGATAAATTTTGAAATGCTCCAGGCAGCTTTGATTCCCACAATAAAAAGCTTACCAAACACCCAGATCATTCCGATGATAAAGATCAACGTCCACATTTGTCTGTTCCTCTCCTGCATGTATTTCCGATTACCAACTTTGATTTGTCTTTGATTCCAAGTTCCTCACTGAATTTTGGATCCCGATTCATCTTGTCTATCAATCTGATGAAGCGAATCCTTGTTTCAACATTCATAAGCAGCCTCTTTTCTCATAAGAATCAGTCGTTTGCCTTTTACAGTATCAATATAGTATAGTCTATAGAGAAGGAAACACCTTTCAAAATGAGAAATAAAGGAGCCTATTCCTCTAACCTGGAGGAATACTAAGTCAGCTTATGGGTAAACAATCAACAAGAGAAAACAAAACGATTTATCAGCTCTGCAGAGAGGCCGCCGGACTCACCAGAGACCAGGCTGCCGAGAAAATGAAGACACTATCTGTCTCAAGAATAGAGAAGATCGAATATGAACTTTCCGTTCCCGATCCCTATGATGTGGTTGAAATGGCCGCCTGCTACAAGAGACCGGATCTGTGCAATTACTACTGCTCTCATTGCTGTCAGATTGGAGTCAGCCATGTTCCGGAAGTAGAAATTTCTGAGCTTCCCACCATTATCTTAAAAACTATCGCCGCCCTCAATGAGATCAACCCTCAGATTACCCGTCTCATACAGATCACTCAGGACGGAAAGATCAGCGATGATGAGATCAAGGATTTCGCCCTCATAACCCACCGTCTTAATCAGGTTTCTATGGCGGTGGACGCCTTAAATCTGTGGGTGGAAAAGACTGCTGCAGATAATGATCTCAATATTGAGCTTCTCAATGAAGAGACTAAAAAGCTTCTGTAACATTCGAATTAGTAGCTTCTAAGGCATGCCGGCAGTTATCTGCCGGCATACTTTAATGGGTTAATACAAAATAATCCGTGTCGATTACAATAAAAGTAAATTCGCCTGACTCCGGCGATCTTAAACCGGGTTTCGGCATTTCCTTCAGGATAAAACTTCACCATCTGAACTCTGTCTGAAGACACAGCCGCCGCAAAAGAAATATAGTGCTTCTTGGTCATATCGTGCCGGATCCGGATAAAGTACTCATCTTCCACGATCTCTACTGAAATCTGATGTTCTTCATCCGGTGCTTCCCTCTCTTCCGGGGTAAGGCTTATTCCATGACAGCAAAAGGCACCTTCTCCTATACTATGGATAACGTTTCCACATACCGGACATACATAGAACCCGGAACGAAGCATGTTGGAGGACACATTGCTATTCATGATCTCAGTTCCTGAGATAAGCTCCGTAACCGACACCTTTAACGTCTCCGCCAAGGGCTCCAAAAGCGTAATGTCCGGATATCCTTTACCCGTCTCCCACTTGGATACAGTCTTGTCGGAAACCCCGATTTTTGAAGCCAGTGCAGCCTGAGTCAGTTTGCTTCGCTCCCTAAGTTTTCTGATTGAAGTTCCTGTTACGTATTGATTCATGATTATTCCTCCTTTGATTCCATAATAAACAAAAGGGGCATGAATCGGTACCTACTCAGAGTAGACCTGACCTCTCACATATATGCCTAGTCCTCTAAAGACTTGTAATAGAGCAGACAATGACAATATCCCTCATATTCCGGATCCTTGATCTGATCCCTAAACTCTTTACACATGCACTTTGTATCGGGAGTACGCTCAAGTCTGCAGGGACAATATCCTCCGGTCCGCTCCAAACCTTCCTTAACCGTCTTTACGATCTCTGCATCGTCATTAAATCTTATCTTCATAACACTACCTCCTGTATCAATATGAACACTTATGGTTGCACTATTTCTGTTTACATGATACAACATTGGACAAGTGATCATAATAGTAAAAAGGACAAGAAATGGATATTCAAAATTATCTCCCCTTCTGGGATAAACTCAGCACCGGGCAGAAGTCAGTTCTCACCGAAAACTCAAACGCCCGCAAGATTGCTAAAGACACCGTTATTCACAACGGAAATCTTGACTGTACCGGGCTCATAATAGTAAGATCCGGCAGACTCAGAGCCTTCATCACCTCAGAGGAAGGCCGGGAGATCACCCTATATCGCCTCTTTGACTCAGATATGTGTCTGTTCTCTGCATCCTGTATGCTTCACTCCATAAGCTTTGAGGTGACTATCACAGCAGAGACCGATTCCGATGTAATTATCATCCCCACAGAAGTCTACAGAAAACTAATGGAAGAATCGGCACCGGTTGCCAATTTCACCAATGAACTTATGGCTTCTCGTTTCTCAGATGTAATGTGGCTCATGGAACAAGTCATGTGGAAAAGCCTTGACAAAAGGTTAGCCGCCTTCCTTCTTGAGGAATCGGAGGTGGAAGATACCCACACTCTCAAAACTACCCATGAGACTATTGCCAATCACCTGGGTTCCTCCAGAGAAGTGATAACTCGAATGCTCCGTTACTTCCAGAGCGAATGTTTGGTAAAACTCTCCAGAGGCACTGTGACCCTGACTGATATTTCGGGGCTTCAGAGAATCGTTAGAGACTAATCAGACTTCCTTGGTTCCGGTATAGTCGGAGATTCCTCCGATATTTCTTACCCTTGTGTAACCCATGCTCTTAAGGGCGCTCACTGCCTGAGAGCTTCGCGCTCCCGAATAGCAGTAGACAAAGAGCGGGGTTTCTTTGTCCGGAATTTGCTTCCCTGCCCTTTCAATCTGCTGAAGAGGAATATTGACTGCACCGGGGATCCGTCCGTCCTCATACTCCTGCACTGTACGCACATCCAGGAGAACAGCTCCGGAAGTGCCGGCACACTCCTCTACTCCCTTATTTATATCCTTCGGCATAAACATATCAAATAATCCCATATAATGTCTCCTAATCCTTAGAGCAGTGCGAGTATCGCCTCTTTAGGGCGGGCACCCACTGCCTGGTTCACTACCTTGCCATCCTTAATCACTACCATTGTGGGGATACTCATGATTCTGAACTTCGCTGCCAGCTCAGACTCTTCGTCCACGTTTATCTTACCCACCTTGATGTCCGGCCGCTCCTCGGAGATCTCCTCAAGTATAGGACCCACCATACGGCAAGGACCGCACCATGAAGCCCAGAAATCCAAAATCACGGGCTTATCGGAATTGATTACTTCACTCTGAAAATTATTGTTATTGATTTTGATTGATGCCATTGTTCTTCCTCCTTTGAAATAATTCTATTCGTCACCGGCAGTTGTCTCTCCGGTCCAATCGTTGATTCCGCCAAACTCCACAATATTCACATACCCCATATCTGAAAGCTTGGCCGCCGCCTGCTTGCTGCGGTTTCCGCTTCGACAATAAACAAGGATAAGCTGATCCTTGTCGGGTAGTTCTGAAGGTGCCTCCCCTCCGATAGTCTCATTGGGAATGTTGATCGCACCCGGGATATGTCTCTCCCGGAATTCATCCGGAGTCCTCACATCCAGAATAATGTAACCCTCTTCTGTTTCCATAAGTTCAGCTGCTTCAGAGGTACTTATCTGTCTGTAGCTGTCGCCCCCGCTGCCGTTCTTATTATTATCTTCCGTTCCGGCTTCACTGCCGCTATTACTGCATCCGACAAGAAGAACAGCCGTTATCAGCAAAAGAATCCATTTGTTCATATGCTTCACCTCTCTTATGGTTACAGTATAACTCAATTATAGTAACCTTACCGTGACATAATCACATAAACCCTATTTTTTCTTAAAAGTCTCCGGTCTCTGCAAAATGGGCATTATATTGACATTTGAGTACAGACTGGTAAATTAAAATCAACATCCAACTTATTTAACAAATGGAGGATTCCTATGCCTTTCACAATTATTCGACAGGATATAACCAAAATGAAGGTTGATATTATAGTTAATGCCGCAAATACCGAACTTGCCATGGGCGGAGGTGTCTGCGGAGCCATCTTTAAGGCAGCCGGCCCCGAAAAACTTCAGGCTGCCTGCGATAAGCTCTCTCCCATAAAAACCGGGCAGGCTGTCATTACTCCGGGCTTTGATCTTCCCGCAAAATACGTGGTCCACACAGCAGGTCCGGTTTACTATTCTTACGAACCTAAAGAAAGCGAACGACTCCTTGTCAGTGCCTATACATCCTCTCTGAGACTTGCAATTGAAAAGGACTGCAGCAGTATCGCCTTTCCCCTGATATCCAGCGGTATCTACGGTTATCCTAAAGATCAGGCTCTGAAAATCGCCTGCCGGACTATTCGAAATTTTCTTGATGATTCTGATCGAGATCTGGATGTATATCTGGCGGTATACGATCAGCTCTCCTTCACCGTCAGCAAAGCCCTCCTCGGAGCAGTGGAAAACTATCTTGGAGAACACTATGTCTTCCCGGAGAACATGTATGCCCGCAATATGCTTCCTGTGGAATGCCTGTCCATCGGTTCCTCAAAAACCGAATCGGAGCATATCCCAAGACCCGCGGAAGCCAATGAGTCCTGTGCCTACGATCTGGGGATAAATGACCTGGATGCTCTGATCTCAGATCTGGATGAACCCTTCAATGTTACATTGATGCACCTTATAGATGCCAAAGGTAAAAGCGATTCTGAAGTGTATAAGAAAGCTAACATAGACCGGAAGCTCTTCTCCAAGATTCGCATAGGAAAAGGATACACCCCCGGCAAAAAGACC
The DNA here is from genome assembly GCA_029227635.1 of Clostridiales bacterium. Classification (GTDB taxonomy): domain Bacteria; phylum Bacillota; class Clostridia; order Lachnospirales; family Lachnospiraceae; genus SUG1684. The sequence goes on along the minus strand of JAQYAH010000059.1, from coordinate 18,448 downwards.
ATTCTAGCCCTTGCGGTGGCTCTTGAACTTACTCCCAGGGAAACCGGGGAACTCCTGGAAAAGGCCGGGTACGCTCTGTCTCACAGTCAGAAATTTGATGTCATTGTGGAATTCTTTCTGATAAATAAAATCTATGACATAGACGAGATCAATCAGGTACTGTTCAAATATGATCAGCCCCTGCTTGGATCTCTCTGACCGGTTCCTGTAGTATAACTGATATTCCCCTCAAAGATGTCACTTTGAAAGCGACCTTTTACTTCTTCCCTCCGTGTATCCTATAGTCACAACAAACAACTAAGGAGGGTAATCAAATGAATAAGGATCTAACAGAGCTTGTATTTATTCTTGATAAGAGTGGTTCAATGGCAGGACTTGAATCCGATACTATCGGAGGTTTTAACTCCATGCTTAATAAACAGAGGGATGGTGAAGGAGAATGCATAATCACTACTGTTCTTTTCGACCACAGATATGTATTGCTTCATGACCGCAGTGACATCAAAGGAGTCTCCCCATTATCCAACAAGGAATACTATGTAGGGGGCTCTACCGCTCTTCTTGATGCAATTGGCCTGACTATCAATAAGATAAGCCATGCTCATAAACACATCTCCGAGGCATACCGCCCCGGTAAGGTCATGTTCGTAATAATGACCGACGGATATGAGAATTCCAGCCGGAGATTCTCACATAAGGAGATTCGTGCTCTCATTAAAGAACATAAGGAGCGACAGGGCTGGGAATTCATTTTTCTTGGAGCCAATATTGATGCCGTTTCTGTTGCCGAGTCCTTCGGTATCAACCCTGACAGAGCAGCAGACTATGTTCCCGATTCCGTAGGCACAGAACTAAACTTTAAGGTTATGACGGAAACGGTCTCTGCTTACAGAGAATGCGGCACTCTCCCTATTGGCTGTCTGGACAGAATACATTCTGACATGAATGCCCGTGGAGGAAGAGGAGGAAGAGGGGTAAGACAGCACTGACCCCTTATGTACACCGCAAATTAATCCAATTATATCGGAAAGCGAAGAATGCCTTCCTTTCAACAGCACTCTTCGCTTTCCTATGACTTTAGGGGATATTAAGTTGTCTTGTTATTTCTGACGGGAAATCAGATCTTCAAACTTATTGGACGCCGCATCCCAACTTTCATATTTGGGATCTCCAAGGTGACTTTTCATAAGTCCGGTGTTTTGGAGATACTGTCCAAGATAGGTCGTTACTTTCTTAGCTCCGCTATAGTTCAGATGATCTCCCTTGTCTCTTGTATCCTTCGTCCAGTCTATTCCGATTTCTTTTGCCTCAACATTCAGATCAATGTAATCAAGATCCAGCGCTTTTGCTGCCTCCTTCATGGAGTTGTGACGCTTGTAATTCCAGTTCACTGTACTGGGAGTACTTACAAGTATCATCTTTGTTCCATTCTCGTCACATAGTTCCTTCATGGACTTGAGGTAATCCAGATTCGCCTCCGGAATATCCGCATACTCCTCGGAGGGGGACATGTAACCTTCACTGCTGCTGGCGTTGACAAGATTGCTGTAACGGTAACCTTTCCACTCATCTGTCCAGGTATAATTCACGGAATCACTGATCCCATCAATATCTATACTTTTCCAACGGTTGTGATATCGGAATATGGAGAATCTCTCACAGAGCATAGTATAGAACATATTGGATCTGGAGATCGGCCGGAAGATAGCATTTGTCTCCATAAGCACCACTTTAGGTTTGTGCCTGCTGAAAACTCTCTTTAGCATAACCTGAGAGTAATCCAATGTCTGCCCGCTGGTTCCACAGTTGTATACCGTATATCCTCTTTCTTTCCAGAGCTGAAGGGGGATAATGGCACTGTAAGACTCGCTGTCTCCAAGAACCACTCCATCTACAGATTTTGGTCTCTCTCCCAGTATTCCGTTGGCCTCAACCTCCTCTGTTCCGGATTCCTTGTTATTGCTCTTAGGTACAAAGATCCTTGAGGATGCCAATAACAGACCACAGAGTCCGGCAATGAAGACCAGAGACAGAACTATTCTTTTTACATATTTCATATCAAACCTCTCTAAAAGCCTGCATAGATAGGGTCAACGGGGATATAGCCCTGACCGTAGGCTCCGAAAATAACTATGAACATGATCAATGCGTAAACTGCGGTAAACTGAACCGCCAGATTCTTTTTTTGAAGGCTCTGCCTTAAATTGATGCCTTTTTCCTGGAGAAGACTTATGACAAAGATCATAATAACTGACACGATGATTATGTAATAATCGAAAATGTCCATCCCTAAGGTAAAAAGGCTTCCGTTCATTAATGTTGCCAAAGAGAACTCCGTGAATATCTTTTTGAACATAACAAGTCCGGCTCTTAGTCCGTGGGCCCTAAAGAACAACTCTCCTAAACAGACAAGCACCGTTGTCCTTGCCATCTGCATAACCCGATAGGGAAGACTCTTCCGGTTGATCTTGAGCCTGGCCGCTGTCTTTATCGCTAAGGGTTCCAGCATATTTCCTCCAAGGATCAATGCGAAGTGGTACATTCCAAAGAAGATATAGTGCCAGCCTGCGCCGTGCCAGATTCCGTTACAGATCCATACACAGAACAGGGATACTCCTCCGGCAATCAAAGGTCCATAATGGTTTCCCAGCTTTTTCCGGGCTTTTGAAGTCATATGCTTCATAGGTTTTGACATAGTTACCGGATAGAAGATGTAATCCTTAAACCAGGTGCCCAATGTGATATGCCATCGTTTCCAGAATTCGGATATTGTAACAGAGAAGAATGGTCTTTGGAAGTTCTCCGGCATTTTGATGCCGAATATCTGGGCACTGCCGATCACCACATCCATGGTTCCGGAGAAGTCCATATACAGCTGCAATGTATAGCAAACCATGGCCAGGGCATTTACAAAGCCATCATACAAGAAATAATGGGTGAACACTTCATTTATGAACATATTCAGCCGATCCGCCACCACCATCTTTTTCATAAACCCAAAGATGATACGTTCTCCTCCAAGAATCAGGTTTTCAAATCTGACCCTTTCCAGATTCCAGAGTTCATAGGCGGTGTCGGAGTACCGACAGATCGGTCCTTCCATTATCTGAGGAAAGAAGCTCATGAACAGCGCAAACCGAATCGGGTTGGGGTCTGCCTGTATCTTTTTGCGGTACACATCGAACAGGTAAGCTACTGCCTGAAGTGTGTAGAAGGAAATTCCAATTGGTATTATAAAAGACGGCACTCTTATCTGATAACTTGCCCCCATAAGCCGCAGCAGAGTGTTGATATTTGTGGCAGCGAAGGGGGAGTACTTCAGCATTAACAAAAGAGCTATGTTGATGCCACCGCACAGGGCAAGGATACCCCTCTGTTTTCTCTGATACTTTGCCTTGATAAGCTTCTTGGTCTCTCTATCCAGGTCTTTTGCTGCGGTGTCTTGTTCCTTTTGCACATTGGAGAGCCAGATTGCTGTGTTGAACACCGTAGCTATTGTCAGGATCAGATAGATCATAAGTTTTCCGCTGACACTGAAAAAAAACAACCAGCTGAAAAACAACAATGTCAGCCGCCTGAAGTTTTTGGGAAGTACCGCACAAAGCACCACTGTGATTCCCAGAAGTACGAGGTACGCCAGGGAGAAATATGTGGATATCTGAAACATGATTTTAACTCTCTTCCATTAACCTTTTTACCATGGCATAAAGTGCCTGTGCCGAATTGAAATTATCGGGAATGATCTCTACTGTAGGAATGGTGATATCGTACTCATCTTCCAGCTCTGCAACCAGTGAGATAATTGAGAGGGAATCCAGATAGTGATCATCGATCAGGGTTGTACAGTTTCTGAAATCTACCTCCGGCTGAATGTCCTCCAAAATCTCGATTAATCTATCATCCATGATTTTCTCCTTCCTTACTCATATCTGGGAGTATTTAAGATATCTGTACTCTGTATATCCCGGACCTTAAGGAAGTTTCCTTCCCTGTCCAGGAGAAATATTCCGGGCAGTTCCCTGCTAAGGAACAGGGCGATGCCTTCAGTCATACTGTATGCGCCGGTTATCTCAAAGCTGAGGACATCTCCAACTTTAAGGTTGGCCAACGGGTATCTTTTTACCAGGATATCGTTGGTGGTGCATAAGGAGCCGCAGAGGTTCCACTCCCTAACCTCCTTTTCCTCTCTTTTTGGAAAAAGCTTTATGTGGGGATGCTTCATTGCCATGGACTGGCCGAAATAAATCAGCTGATGCATACCTCCGTCTAAAATTGCATATGATTCAGTTTTGTTTTCCTTGATATCTACTACTTGGGTCAAATAAGTTCCGCAGGAGGCGGCAATGCTTCTTCCAAGTTCCAAAGTTACAGACCCCTGGTAGTCCATCTCCGAGAGCAATTCATTAAAGGATCCCAGAAATTCTGTCTCATCAAATTCCTCGCCCCGGAAATAACATACCGGAAAACCGGGACCATATTCCAACTTGTCAGGATAATAGCCGGTGCGCTCCCTAAGCTCCTGAATATATTTATCTAAGTAGTTGAGTTCCCGGCGAAGCTTTTTCAGAGAGGTTTTCTGGGTTCCGGAGAAGTACTGAATTCCGGAAAGTACCACTGAAGGCTCCTCAAGGTTGTCTTTTACGATTCTTTCAAGATCCTCTTCATCCATTCCGAACTGGCTGCCGGCTGTGAGTCTCAGAAGGATTGAAATCTTCCTTCCGGTTTTTATCGCCAGACTTTTCAGAAGTTCAAACTGGTTAATTGACTCGGCAGTGAACCGCCGGATACCGGATATTATCATTTCCTCCATGAGCGCAGGTTCTTTGTTCACCCCGGAGATTATGTATTTGTGATCCGGGATGGACAAGCTTTTGCAGATCCGATACTCACCGGGGGAACAGATCTCCAGGTGATCCACAAAGCGATCAGCTTCTTTTGCGATAAAAGTGTTAGCCTTGACCGCGTAGCAGAGCTCAATCCTATCAGGCAAGGCCTCCTTCAGATATCGGATCCGGTCTTCAAGCTCCCCGATATCAAAAACATAGAGGGGTGTTTTTTCGACTTTTAACAACTCAATGATCTTTTCATCCTGCATGCTGACTCTTCCTTTCAAGAAGTTGTTTTCGGTCGATCTTCCCATTTTTTGTTAAAGGGAAGTGGTCCAACTGTCTTAAGGTTCCCGGTATCATGTGGACGGGAAGAGTTTCCTTTAAGATCTTGTGGAGGGTAGTTTTATCGGTAGTTCCCTGATAGAAGCCGAGAAGCCGCTGTCTTTTTTCCTCGAAGAGTACGCAGCAGCGCTCTATCCCTTCCACCCGGGATATAGCCCGCTCGATTTCCTCCAATTCGATGCGGTGACCCATATACTTGACCTGAAAATCCTTTCGGCCTTCAAAGACCAGCTCACCCACCTCATTGAATCGCCCCAGATCTCCGGTGCGGTAGATCCGCTCAGGATAACAGTCGTTTAAAGGGTTCTGAGGAAAGGCCTTCGCTGTCTGCTCCGGACACCTGTAGTACCCCAGTGCCAGTGCGGTGCCTTTTACACAGATCTCTCCGGTTTGCCCGGGAGCGGTCACCTCGCGGTCGTTTTCATCCAGCAAAAAGACTTTCTCGTTGGGAAAAGCCCGACCTATAGGGATTCCCTCCGGGTATTCCCTGTCTCTTTGGATTCTATGGTAGGTACAGTTGCAGGTGATCTCCGTGGGTCCGTAAAGATTAACAAACTCTGCCTTCGGAAGATGGCTCATCCAGGAGTCCAGATGTTTCTTCGGCATTACCTCTCCGCTGAATAGAATCTTGTTCACGGTTTCGGGATCTCGATAATCCAATCCGTGGAAAGTACTGATGAGGCAAAGGGCCGAAACCGCCCAGATCATGGCCGTCACCTTGTTATCACATAGGTAATCCAGAAGGGCCGCCGGCTGGGAGAAAAGCCTTCTCGGAATGATCACCAGGGTTGCCCCGGTCTTTAGGGCTGAGTATATGTCTTTTACGGAGACATCAAAGTCAAATGGTGCCTGGTTTCCAATAACGTCCTCCTCGCAAAAACCAAAAAGGGGGACGAACTCGTCGATGAAATCCACAACACTGCCCTGGCTCACCGCCACTCCCTTTGGCACTCCGGTACTTCCGGAAGTGAAATTTACATACAGAGGATCTGTGTCCAACGCTCCTTTAAGCCTTTCGGCCAGTAGTTCAACGTCCGCGCTTGTCCTGTTAAGTTCATCTATCAAAAGGACCTTCTCCGATCCGAAAATTTCCTTACCCCGGGAAAGGTTATTCGCATCAGTGATTATATATCTGCCCCGAAGTACCGACTGCATCTGCAAAAGCCGACTCTTTGGAAACTCCGGATTAAACATGGAATAGAAGCAGCCGGCCCGGGCAATCCCAAGGAATGCGCTGAGGGCATCTATTCCCTTGTCCATGAATACCCCTATAGGTTCTCTACCCGGGACAAGTTTTGCGACCCCGGTTCCGATCCTCTCTGAGGCAGACTTTAATTCCCTGTAGGTACAGCGGGAATGTTGATCTGCCGCCCCGATCTTTTCCGGATATCTTTCGGCGCTATTATCCAAATAAAAAAGAATATTTCGTCTCATAGAGATCTCAGCTCCTTTCGTAACCCAGTATAGTTAAAATATTCTCAATTAAAATATCATTAACGAGAATCTTACTCTATCTAAAACAAATCTTAAAAAGTGAAGATCTGTTATGGGTTACACTTATTCAAACGATTCTTCCCCGGAAAAGTCTTCACACTGAAACGAAAGGAGCCCCGGTGCCGACTCGCCGGTCGGATGGGGGCTCCTGGTGCACTGAGATTCAGTTTTTTCGCCGGATCAGCGAGTAAGGCTGTCCCGAATGATGTTTTTACTTCCCACATAGGTTGCCAGGAAATATCCTCCGTAGACCAATACCAGGAAAGCTGCTGTGGCAATTACCGAAGGGAGCATTTCCCTTGTGTTCACCTGAACCGCCGCAAGAATAAGGGCAAATCGGATTCCAAAAACAGAGTGTATTATTGCAAGAATCAGCGGAACAATAAAGAAAATGCCGATCTGCCGGAAAAGAGTGCGATTGATCATCTTCTCATCCATACCCAGCTTTCGCAGAATCAGATACCGATCCCGGTTGTCGGAATTCTCAGAGAGCTCCTTGAGTGCCAGAATTGCCGAGCAGGCGATAAGGAAGATAACTCCAAGATAAATAGCCACGAAGCTGATGATGGTGGAGATTCCGAGGCTGGATTCAATCACTGAGATCTTCGTCATTCCATCCATCTCGATCCCATTTTTGAACACATTGTCATAAAAGATTCTATCCCCTTCACCACCCTCAATAAAGAGCTGCTCGATATCTCTTTTTTCTTCCTTACTTTGTCCACTGTAGTTTGCTGCCAGGAAGCAGCGGTATCTCATATCCTCAGTAAGGGGAAAATCGTCCGGAACAAGGATCAGTCCGGTGTTGGTAGATCCGGTGGAAATCTCCATATAGCCATCCTTACAGGTATCATAGCGGCTGTGGTAGGTTTTGCCGTCTATCTCAACGTCGCTGTCTATTGCCAGTGCCTGGTTTCTTAGGGCAGCCATACTGTCGAAGTTGCAAAGTACAATATACTCATTATCACTAAGCTCGTAGGTGTCAATCCCGTAAAGTTTTGCCAGGCGATTGTAATCCGAAATCTTGACAAGCTCCTCCGGGCTTTGATATTGGAGTGCAGGATACAATTCTTTGGTTTCATCTATGATGCAATCAAGAGACTTTTCCCAGTTCCAGCCCGCCACCTGGTAGGTGTAGAATTCTGTGATATCCGTCAGGACGCTCATATCCAATCCATTTTCCCTAAGTGTTGTGCTTACCGGCACCTTTGAGTCCTGAATCTGAGCCTCGATGGCCTCTCCCTCGGGAGAGATATTGGCCCGTTTCCAGAGGTTCAAATCCACGGGAGTCATCTTCTCTATGTCCTGGGTGATCAGCCGGTTCAGAGAAAGGGCTGTGGAGAGAACGGAAATAGTCATGAACAGGAGCAGGCTGATAATGGTCATGCTGGTCACAGTCGTGTTGATCCTGTTGTGGATCTGCCGAAGGACAAAAATATTGGAATCTTTGAGGTAAATACTTTTTTTCTGCTGGAAGAACCTTAGAGCGATGCCCGATACTGACCAAAAGATCAGGAAGGTGGCAATGATACCCATTACTATGGGAATTGCTATACTGGCCTCTGAGGTGAGCTTTCTTATTCCGTCGGTTACAAGGTAGTAAGCGATTCCCAGAGTTATCACTGAGATCACAAACACGATGACACATACAACCGGGTTCTTCATTCTGACCTTCTCGTTCTTTTTTGAGGCACTGAGAAGATCAACGAGCTTGTACTTTGAGATCATGAACACATTGAGGAGCATGACCGCCAGGTACATAATTCCGAAGTATAAACAGGTCTTCAGGCAGGCGGCTTTTGAAAAAACGAACTTGTAACGGCTCATATCTGCCTGAAAAAGCCTAGCCACCAGGATGGACATCAGCTGGGATCCGAAGATTCCCACTACAAGGCCCACTCCCAGGGATATGAGTCCAATTAGAAAAGTCTCTCCGAGAAGAATCTGGGAAATCTGTCTTTTGCTCATTCCCATGGCCATGTAGAGGCCGAATTCCTTTTTGCGTCTGCGGATCAGGAAGTTTCCCGCATAGACTATGAGAAATCCCAGGATGATCGCCACAAAAACGGAAACCAGATCAATGAGCCTAATCATCAGCTTGATGATCGATCTTGTGGAAGAGCTCACCACCAGCATGGCCTGCTGACTGTCCAGGGAATTGAACATATAGAAGATGGATACACCCACAATGAGGGTGAGGAAATAAATCAGGTAATCCCTGAAGCTTTTGTGGAAGTTTTTGGCTGAGATCTTAAATAACATCGTTAAGCTCACCTCCCAGAAGGCTCACCACCTCGATGATCTTGTTGAAGAATTCCCTGCGGCTAAGATCTCCCTTCATGATCTCGCTGAATATCTTGCCATCCTTAAGGAAAAGGATGCGATTCGCATAGCTAGCGGTAAAAGCGTCATGGGTAACCATGATAATCGTTGCTCCCATAGACCGGTTCATGGTCTCAAGGCTTTCGAGAAGCTGTCTTGCCGATCTGGAATCCAGCGCACCGGTAGGCTCATCCGCCAATATGAGCCCAGGGTTCGTAACAATGGCTCTTGCCGCAGCGATTCGCTGCTTTTGACCTCCCGACAACTGATAGGGATATTTGCTAAGTACCTCTTCGATTCCCAGGTTTTTCGCCGAGAAGCGGATCCGCTTTTCAATCTCCTCCGGCTTCACTTTCTGAATCGTGAGGGCGAGGGCTATGTTTTCGTAAGCTGTAAGGGTGTCAAGAAGATTGAACTCCTGGAAAATAAAGCCCAGTTCCTCTCTTCGGAATCGGTTCAGGGCATTGCCCTTAAGTCTTGTGATGTCGGTATCTTTCAGGTAGATATGTCCCGCCGTCACCCTATCGATGGTGGAGATGCAGTTTAGGAGGGTGGTTTTGCCGCTTCCGCTGGCTCCCATGATTCCCAGAAACTCTCCCTCATCCACATCGAAACTGATATTGTCAATGGCCTTGGTGAGATTAGAACGGTTGCCGTAATACTTTTCGATTTCTATTACTTCCAAAATGTGTTTCATATGATGTGTTCCTCCCTTTCGTAAACTCATCATACCCTCACCACGGTCTATCTGCCATTTGCAAGGCTTACGCGAACCTTACAATTTCGTCATCTAATCTGTGAGTATGTAGCTGTTCTTGGGGAAAATGATCTTCACGGTACTGCCCTCCCCCTCCAGGGACTCAAACTCTATGCCAAGTCCCAGCCGCAGGCAGAGCTTGCGGCAAAGATAAAGTCCGATTCCCGTGGACTTGCGGTGATTGCGTCCGTTGCTTCCGGTAAAGCCCTTCTCAAAGACCCTTCCGGTCTCCTCCGGCTTCATTCCGATTCCCCTGTCACTAATACAAAGGACTACCTTGTCTTTTTCCGGGAGAGCCCAAAAACGGATCTCTCCCTCACCCCCTTTGCGGTACTTGACACTGTTACCTATGATCTGGCGAAGTATGAAAACACACCACTTTGAGTCGGTAAAGACACTCTCCTCCTCAAGCTCGATCAGAATCCTCATATGGTTTCGGATCAAGCTCTTCCGATTCATCCGCACCGCCTCGCTCACCAAAGATTTCAAGGTGCAGCGGGTAATGAAATAATCCTTGCTCACCTGGCTGCTTCGCGCATAATAAAGGGCCTGTTCCACAAACTCCTCGATCTCTGTGAGCTCCTCCCCTAGGCTCTCCGCCACCGGCCCCGGATTGTTTTCCAGGATCATTCGGGACGTAGCAATGGGAAGTTTAACCTCGTGGATCCAGAGTTCAATGTACTCCTTGTACTCCTCCTGTATTCTCTTGTAGTGGTTCACGTTCTCCAGCATAGAGCGGTCGCACTCCAAAAGAATCTCCCTGAAGCACTCCTCCTCCAAGCTTCGGGGCTCCGGAAGCATCTCACAAACGAGATATTTTTCCTCCAGGGCCTGAAGGTTCTCCAGGATTTCTCCGTAAAAAGTCTTTTTCTCTCGGTATTCCAAATAGACTCCAAGGACGTACAGTCCAATAACCCCAAGGGCACCGTAGAGCCGCACGGACCAATGCACCGGAAAAACCAACAGAAATACTTCCAGAGAGGCCAACCCCAGGATAAGCAGCACTCCGGTCTTCCACCGATCTTTAAGGTATCTTCCAAAACTCATTTTTGTCCCTGCCTTCTTCAAAAACTAAACTACAAGCTGATAGCCCTGGCCTCTTCGGGTGACGATCACCCCACAAAGTCCGATATCCTCCAGTTTTCTCCGGATCCGGGCCACGTTGACAGTGAGGGTGTTGTCGTCGATAAAAGCCTCACTGTCCCAAAGCTCATTCATAATCTCATCTCTGGAGACGATGTTTCCCCCGGCTTTTATGAGGCAGCGCAGGATCTTCAACTCGTTTCCGGTCAGTTCCGCCGCCTCTCCGTCTTTTTCTATGCGGCTTTTGGAGAGATTCAGGGAAAAGGCCCCACAATCCAGGCTGTCCCCGGCTTCCACCGCCCGGGTCCTCCTTAGGATAACCTGGATCTTTGCCAGAAGAAGCTGAGTGTTAAAAGGCTTGGTGACATAGTTGTCCGCACCATAGTGCATGGATAAAAGCTCATCCATCTCGCTGTCTCTGCTGGTGATCATAATGACCGGTACATCCGACTGCCGGCGTATCTCCCTCAAAAGATACTCCCCGTCCACGTTTGGAAGATTTACATCCAAAAGGATCATATTCGCCCTGGCCTTCAAAATATCCCGGAGGGTGTCGTCAAATTCGTTGATTCCTTCTGCCAGATATCCGTTTCGCCCAAGGAATATCTCCAGTTCGTTTCTAAGTTTTTCATCGTCTTCTACAATCAGGATCTTTTGCATTGATATTCACCTCGTGATCAAATTTTTGGGCCTTAATTAAAGATATTTTATTCCATCCCGGAGAGTTATCCAATGGAGGGAACGGTTTTTCATCAAATATTAACCCTTAAAACGCTAAAACGGCGATATCCCCCCCGATATCGCCGAATGCTTTCTTATTCTGCTGTCTTAATCGGGCTTTTGCTCATTTCCAAAAGCCCTTAAGGACTAATCCTCCAGGTACTCCAGATAGTCCGATTCGTTGGCGAACAACCTGTAAACGCCATCCACATAACCCATATATCCGTCTGTAACGTAATAACCCTTCATACTGAGTACCTCCTGACTTTGAAATTTCTTCAGATACTTAAAGTATTTATTACAAGGCGCCGATGTTGACGCCGTTCAGGGCATTATCAAAAACGCTTTTTACTGAACGAATCTCTTTAATAGAAAAGAGCTCCGTCGGGAAAACCCGAAAGAGCTCTTGTGTCATACTAAATCATCTCTGCGATATTATTCATCTGCATATATGTTGCTACGGAACAATCAAATCCTTTGATGTGTCTGTAGAGCCAGTCTACCACGTTCTTCTCTACTGCCTCAACAAACTGGTCTGTGGGACCTTCCATCTCCTCAAGCATCTCGTAGAGTTCGGCAACCGTCTTCCGCAACTCCTCGTGCTTAACCTTGTGTTCCGCAAGTCCGGGATATGAGATCTTCTCCTGAAGTTCTTCCTCTGCGGAGAAGTGGTAGTCAGTGTACTCTGCCAGGAAGTCCAGCGTCTTGATCGCTTCAATCTTACCCCGACCAAGTTCACAGCACTCCAACAGCTTGTTGATCTTATCGATTAGTTCCTTGTGCTGACTGTCGATTAATTCATTTCCGGTTACCAGACTCTCGTCAAATACTGCGTACATCAAGGTTTCCTCCTGTTGCTTTCTTTATTAGATAATATCACATATTCATGGATTATCCAATATGTTATTGAGAATATTCTGACTATTTCTCAGTTTTTTCCCTTACAAAAACGTACTCCCCGGCTGTGGAGATTTCCTCCCGGAATCGGTAATCCAGCCCCCGGAACTCCTTCATCTCCTCCGGGTCCTCGATACGGCGTTCTGCCATGAACCGCACCATCTCCCCTCGCGCCATCTTGCAGTAGACGCCTTTTTGCATAAGCCGCCCCTTCTCCTCCTGGGCAAAAGTACAGGTAATAAAAGTATCCTCCAATGTCAGGTATTTCTCTATGCATCTGGAGTACTCTTTGGAAGCCAGATTCACAATGACCCCGTCGGAATCGCGTACCGCCCTGTAGAGCTTATCTCCCCAAAACTGGTACAGATTGGAGGTTTCTCCCACCTTCGCCTTGTGCTGCATTTCCAGGCGGTAGGGTGTCACTCCGTCCATAGGCCGCAGTACTCCGTAAAAGGCAGAGAGGATCCGCAGATGATCCTGAATGTAATCCAGCATCCCCTCCTCAAAAACCGCAGGAGCCATGTACTGGTAGGCGATTCCGTCAAAGGAGAGGATGGCGGGAGTAAGGTTTCCCGTCAAGCTCATGTGGGAGAGCCGCCGAAGGTTATCTTTTGCGATCTTGTCACTGCAGGCCCAAAGCTTTTGGAGTTCTTCCCCGGACTGATTCTGCATCCAGCCAAGAATCTGTTCTGCCTCCGGCAAAAAAACCGGGAGTCCCAGACAGCCAACAATGGAGTCGTCATAATTCATTTTTTTGGCGGGAGAAAGTATGATTTTCATTATTCTTCGATCACCTCACATAAATCTGTTTTAGATGTCTTTCCTGGGCTTGTTATATAACGTAAAACCACCGCGGTATCCTGAGTCCTCGAATAACAGTCTTGGGGGTATCTCAGCCCGCGGTGGGTCTTAACCCTCCATAGTTAAATTCTGTTTAGGTTTGGGACGGAAAATCCCGTAAGCGATGTATGATACTATCACAGTGAACATGTCGGCGATGAGCTGGGTCCACACCAGACCGAAGGCTCCGAATTGCCGGTTCAAAAAGAGCATAATGGGAATGTTGAACACCAGCTGCCGGATAAAGGCCAGCCCGAAGGACACCTGTCCTTTTCCCAAAGCGTTGAAGTAGTGCACCATATTAAAACACAGGAACATAAAAGGTGTGGCAAAGCACCGGGCCTTCAAAAAGGCGGTTCCCAGAGTTATGGTCTCCGGATTTCCGATAAAGAATCTCATGATCTCCCGACTTCCCACAAAATACAGGAAGACACAGATCACAGCGATGCCAAGACCCAGCACCCGGGACCAGTTGAAAAAGGACTTCATCCTTTTGAAGTTGCCCGCGGAATAGTTGTAAGCCACCAGGGGGATCATTCCAAGGCAGATGCCTATGCCGATGTTTAAGGGAAGCCGCTCCACTTTTGTGACAATGCCGTAGGCCGCAAGGGCAGTATCCCCGTGATTAGCCATAAGTTTATTGGCAACCATGCTGGAAACATCAAACAAAAGCACCGCCACCGCTGCCGGAACTCCCACTCCGAAGATGGAGGCCACGGATTTTCTCCGGGGAAGGCCCTCTTTCAGGTTCACGCTGATGACTGTCTTTTTGCGGATTCTGAAGCACACCACCACGAAGTAGCCGAAGGCGATAATGTTGCTGAGCATTGTGGCAAAAGCCGCGCCGGCCACCTGCTGTCCCTCGGGGAAGACCTTGAACATAAAAATGGGATCCAGGAAAATATTGATGACCCCGCCAAGGCTCATGCCGATTCCCGCCTCCCGGGAGTAGCCGCAGCTTCTGATGAGGTTCGACAAAACCATGGACATCACGTTGAAGGTGCCTCCGATGCCCACCGCGTAGAGCAGGTACTGCTTTCCGTAACCTAAGGTGACGGAGCTTGCCCCCAAAAGTCTCAAAAGAGGGTCGCAAAAAGCCATGGTGAGTCCGGAGAAGATCACCGAGACTCCCACCGCCATATAAAAACTGACGGCAAAAACCTTTTTGGCCTCAGTCTCGTTCTTCTCTCCAAGCAGCCGGGAGATTAGGCTTCCTCCTCCGGCTCCGAACAGGTTGGAGATGACGATGACCATCATGTAGATAGGGAGCACCAGTGAACAGGCTGCCACCATGCCGGGATCGTTGGTCATTCCGATGAACCAGGTGTCCGCAATGTTGTAGATAAGAGTGATCAACTGGCTCATGACCGCCGGCACCGCCATAACGGTTAGAGCTTTTAAGGGATGATACTCTTCAAAAATACTCTGTTTGTTATTCACAATATTACCTCCAAGTGACATTATACCGCTCACCCAATGTGTCCACCACCCCTTATTCCTTGAGTAAAAAGGAGTTACGCCGATTTTTGAGCAATATAAAAGGAGGTTCCTCACGGAAACCTCCTGATTGTCTATATGCTTTTCTTTTTTAATACCCCTGCTGTGGCAACGGCTCCTACTCCCAAAATCAGGAGAGAACTCCACAAAAGAAGATTGTTTTTGTCCCCGGTCTGAGGAGCCTTGGGATCCTCGGGACTTATGGGAAGTTCTTCCACCTTGAACTCCCAGTCCAGGTAGCCGATGGCGTTCTGGAAACGGTTGTCCAGACTTAAGGGAACATTTACACTCACATCAAGGTCAATTTTTCCGCCGGAGTAGATGGTTCCCAGGTAGACCCAATCGGTGAGCTGGGCGGTCTGGTCGGCAGGAGCGTCAAAAAGTTCTGAATCCCCGTCCTGCTTCACCGTCAGCTGAAGCTGAGAAAGGAAATCCTCTGATCCGGGCTCCGCTCCCAGGGAGCGCATGTAGAGCTTGATCTTGACTTTTTTGTCCACCTTGTTGTCGATGGTTATCTTCTGAGTTACTGTGTCCCCGGGCATCAGGCCTTTGAAATCCGGAAAAAGATCCGTGGGGGAATATTCGCTTCCGGGGGCAAAAATAAAGTCTTTTGCATTGCCGTCATAGGTTACTCTGCCGCCGGCAAAAACCGATAGGGAACAGCAAAGAAGCATAAGCATCAAAAGGGCAAGGGAGGAGAGTTTTTTTATTGTCTTTTTCATTCTCCCATCACCCCGCTTCCGTTTGCGCTAACGATTTTTCCTTCTTCCAGAGTTACACCCCACTCCAGGGAAACCGCTTTCTCCGGGGAGGACTGAATAGATGAGGCAAGAATCTCCACGGAAAGGTGATAACCCTCAGGGGCATTTATTGTGGAAATCTGGGTACATTCACCTATGAGTGTACCGGTTCCGGCACCGGGTGCAACTGGGCTCTGATAGTACCAGTAACCGTCGCCGCCTTCTATCCAACCGGTGTCGGTGAGGTAAGTTATGGCGTAGTCGGTGCCCGCTTTCGGGGTCAGGGCTGATACCGTCTGATCTCCGGAATTGTCATCCTTCATCCAGGTCACATTGACTTTTGCCCGAATGAAGGCGTCAGTGTTGCCGGTGTTGGTAACCGCCACATTGCTTTTTGTGGTGCCGTCAAAATCCTCTGTCACCTGACAGGAGACCTGTCCCGGCTCAAAGCTGTTAGTATTTCTTCTGGTAATTACTGTAATGAAGGCGATGGTTCCGCCCACGGCGAGACCCAGTATCAGAAGGGCGGACGCCAACAATGTTATCAGCTTTTTCTTCTTCATTGTAACGTTCTCCCTCCTTTACTTGCCTGACCCGAAGAGGTTGATTTTGAAGCTGTCTCCTCCGAGCCATTTTTCATTTGTTCTGTAGTTAGTGATGGTCAAAACCGCACCCTGTGCCCCAACGGTTATCTCCTGAGATGCCCCGCTGCTCGCAGTGTATCTCCAGGACCAGCCGCCGACTTCTGTCACGGTGTAAGTTCCCACCGGGAGGTCAGTGATGGTGGTTTTTCCGTTTCCGTGAATGGTGACTGTAAGGTCGATATCCTTTGTCACATCGTCCTTGCCCTTGACATTGAAAAGGAAGGTCTGGTTCTCATCGATGGTTTCCCAGCCACTCTTTTGCAGGGTGAGAGTCGTCAAAGTCGGATCGTACACGAAAACTATGGTGTTAAGAGACGCATCAGAGGACAGATCCATGGTAATGCTGAACTGTCTGGGAGCGTAGTTTTCAATAGGTACGTACTGCTCTGTCACCGTGGAGTATTCCGTGGTTTTGGTCACCGGATCAATGAGATCCTTGCCGTCTTCATCCTGGTAATATACGGTGTATTCCACTGAAGATGCCTCGGTGTAGTAGAAGATGATCTCCTGATCCACCTTATTGATAATGACACTGGTGCTGGTGTTGGTGGGATAATACTTTTTCTGCTTATCCTCTGGCAGGAGGTTAAGCTCCGTTCCCATCTTCGCTTTTTCCGTCACGGTGGTTCCAATCATTACAGAATTCGTCCGATCGTCGGCGATCTTCTCCGTAGTTCCTTCTATGTAATAGTGAACAGTATACTCCACTGCCTTGGGCTCGGAGAACTTCGGATAAAGGTCATAGTCTTTTGTAATGGGCATGGTGAAGGAGAAGGGCTTTTCGCTGTCTCCATCCTTGTAAAACCAGCCAACAAATACATAGCCGTCTTTTTCCGGCGCTTTCGGTTCCGTGGCAAGGGTGTACTTCTCGATGTTTTTCTCCTCACCGTCATAACCTTCGCAGGTATAAGGGGTCTCAAAAGTTTCGTCTGTAAAAGTTCTCACCTTGTAGAGACCGTTGACCCACTTTGCATATAAGGCGATATTGTTTGCGGGCATGGTGTGCAAAGAGAGATCGAACTTTTCTCCGGTACACTCAGGATTCTGATACCAGCCCACGAAAATCGCATCCGGCTCCACGGTAGGAGGTCTGTTTGTAGGTTCGTAGTAGTATCCTCCCAGGTTTTCCTGATATTTGGGTGTCTCGGTTCTATCCGGCTCACTGTTGCTCTCAGAATAGAACTCCAGAGAGTAACCGTTGCGCTTGTAGTAGAATTTTGCACCGTTGCAGGAAGCGCCGTTTTTGGCACTGGCATCCAGATCGCAGGTGAAGCCTTCAAACTCGTACCGGTCCTCGTCAGAGACATAATAGTAACCGCCTAATGATATTCTGAATATCTCTTCGTAATCGCCGTTTAAGTTCTGGGCATAGTAGTACATCGTACTGTTCTGACCGGACTGGGCCTTATTATAGTAGGTTTTGCTATACGTGGGCATTACCCCAATGTAGTTTGTGTAGGGGCCACTTGCATCTCGACTTGTGCTCCAGAAGCTGCTTCCGGCTTTTTTCACAATGGCATTGTACTCTGTGGCAATGTTTTTGCCCCAGCGGGCACTGATCTCACCGTAATCATTCTTATTGGACTTTTGTTTTCTGAACTGCAGTGTAAACACGGTACGGGTGAAGTACACGTTCATAACTGTGCTTCCGTTGGCGTCCACCGTCACGGTGTCGCTGTGATCATACTGCCACAACTCAGCATTGGGCTTAATATCACTCATATGTTGAACAGGGGTCACGGGTATATCACAGGAATAGCACTCCTCGGTATGGGTGTGTTCAGATTTGCCACAGCTGGCACAGGCATCGGAGTGGGTGTGTTCTTCAAGGCCACATTTATCATAAACACATCCCACACCGTGGGCGTGTTCTGTCTTGCTGCAAGTGGGTGTGACAACACTTCCGCTGGCGGCATCGCCATCATATTCGTACCAGTTGTTTCCGATATAGATTCCTTTGTTAATTATGCCTATATAAACCTGACCCTGTGCCGGATTGCTGGGTGTGTATATCAAATAGGCTGTATTATTCTTCGCCCCCGGATAACAGTCGACTCCATGGGTATGCTCCGTCAGGGAACAGCAGCTGTTCTTGTGGGTATGCTCTTCCTTACCGCAGGTGTAACAATCCTCGCTGTGGGTGTGCTCTTCCTTACCACAACTCAGCTCTTTGCACTCGTCGGTGTGGACATGGCTGATGAGGGTACTCTCGTTCCAGGTTACCAGATTGCCCACATTGCCCCAGGCTTCGTGAGAGCTAAGGTATGAATACTCATCATCATT
>JAQYAH010000058.1 GCA_029227635.1 Clostridiales bacterium | reverse complement strand
GATGGAGTTCTTTTTAGCACCAACAGTACCGTCAGCACCAAGACCCCAGAACTTACAGTTGATGGTTCCCTCGGGAGTTGTGATGATGGGAGCACCAACCTCAAGTGAAAGGTTTGTAACATCATCTACGATACCAACAGTGAAGTGAGCCTTCTCTGTGTTGTCATATACAGCAACCATCTGAGCAGGAGTTGTATCCTTGGAAGAAAGACCGTATCTTCCGCCTACTACCTTGATACCCTGGAACTTGCTTCCCTGAAGAGCAGCAAGAACATCGAGGTAAAGAGGTTCGCCAAGGGCACCGGGCTCTTTGGTTCTGTCAAGAACAGAGATCTGCTTACATGTATCAGGAATAGCTGCAACAAGAGCTTCTGCTGAGAAAGGTCTGTAAAGACGAACCTTAACAATACCAACCTTGCGGCCCTGAGCCATAAGGTAATCAACTGTCTCCTCGATAGTGTCACATACGGAACCCATAGCACCGATTACATGCTCAGCATCCTCTGCTCCGTAGTAGTTGAAAAGCTTGTAGTTTGTGCCAAGCTTAGCATTAACTTTGTCCATGTGCTCCTGAACGATAGCAGGCATGTTGTCATAGTATGAGTTGCATGCTTCTCTTGCCTGGAAGAAGATATCGCCGTTCTGAGCGGAGCCTCTCTGGCTGGGATTGTTAGGGTTAACTGCATCTCTACGGAATTCAGCGAGAGCATCCATATCCATCATGTCAATGAGATCTTCATCATCCCAGTACTCGATCTTCTGGATCTCGTGAGATGTACGGAAACCGTCGAAGAAGTTGATAAAAGGAAGCTTACCCTTAATTGCTGCACAGTGTGCAACGGGTGTAAGGTCCATTACTTCCTGTACGGATGATTCACAGAGCATAGCTGCACCTGTCTGACGGCAAGCATAGATATCGGAATGATCGCCGAAGATTGAAAGTGCATGTGATGCGATAGCACGAGCTGAAACCTGGAATACACCGGGAAGCTGCTCACCTGCAACCTTGTAGAGGTTAGGGATCATGAGAAGAAGACCCTGTGATGCAGTGAATGTTGTTGTAAGTGCGCCGGCTGTAAGTGATCCGTGAACTGTACCTGCAGCACCTGCTTCAGACTGCATCTCAGTAACCTGAACTACTTCGCCGAACATGTTCTTCTTACCCTGTGTTGCCCACTCGTCAACATGCTCGGGCATTACAGAAGAAGGAGTGATGGGATAGATCGCAGCTACTTCAGTATACGCATAGGAAGCGTGTGCAGCAGCTTCGTTACCATCCATTGTTCTAGTTTTTCTTGCCATTTAGATTTCCTCCTTAAGTGAGAATAACTATACCAATTACTTATTGTCGATCATCAGACAATCCAAATATCGCAAGCCTAATTATACTAAACCCGTCACCGAAAAGTCTAGCAATTCCAACTTTTGTTTTGTACCAAATTTTAAACATGTTGAAAACCGAATAATCTTGCACAATTAAAGGTGAAAAATCTGCAGGTTTTCTTTCATTTTTTTCCATTGAATTTCAAAATTCATACTATTAATATAAGGAATTGAACAAATGATGAAAATGAAAGAAAAGAAGGTAATAGAAATGATGGAACAGATCCTTGTATCTCTGGCCTTTTGCATAGTGGCGGGCCTTATGCTCTCCCGTCTTGCAAAGAAGGTCAATCTCCCCGCTGTAACAGCCTATCTGGTTGCCGGTCTTTTGATCGGTCCTTTTTTCCTTGGACGACTTCATCTCCCCGGCATCGGATTTGATTCCCTGGAGATGGTAAGCTATTACGATATTATCACTCAGGTAGCCCTTGGCTTTATCGCCTTTATCATCGGCAATGAGTTTCGGCTCTCTTCCTTAAAGACCATGGGCCGCAAGGCGATCACCGTCGGTATCTTGCAGGCAGTTATAACTACTTTCTGCGTAGATGCAGCTTTGATTGTTCTTCACCTTTTCTTCCCTGATGTGATTTCTCTGCCTGCAGCTATAACCTTGGGTGCCATTGCTGCCGCTACTGCTCCTGCCGCTACTCTCATGGTAGTAAAGCAGTACAAGGCTGACGGACCTCTCACCAAGCTTCTTCTTATGGTAGTTGCTATCGATGACGCGGTGGGTCTTATACTTTTCTCCGCATCCTTCGGCGTAGCTTCTGCTTTGGAAGTTGGAACTATCAGCATCACCAGTGTTGTACTGGAGCCCATCATCGAGATCGTGCTCTCTTTTGCACTGGGAACAGTTGCGGGAATTGCCCTGAACTACATCGAGACCTTTTTCCACTCCCGAAGCAAGCGTATGTCTATCTCCATCGCTTTCGTGCTTCTCACGGTAGGTCTCTCTCTACTGGAGTTTGAGGTTGGGGGTATCAAGATCGGTTTCTCCCTGCTTCTTGTGTGCATGATGACCGGAACTGTTTTCTGCAATATCTGCGATGCTTCCGAAGAGCTCATGGAGAGAGTGGACGGCTGGACGACACCTTTGAACATCCTTTTCTTCGTGCTTTCCGGTGCGGAGCTTGACCTTAATGTACTCAGCAGTCCTCTGGTGCTTCTGGTGGGTATCGTGTATATCGCTTTCCGTTCCTTCGGAAAGATTTCCGGTGCCTATGTCAGCTGCCGTATAGAGAAGTGCAGTGATAACATCCAGAAGCATCTGGGAATCACTCTTTTACCCCAGGCCGGCGTAGCTCTGGGCATGGCCACCACCTCAGCTGCCTTAAATGACGGTGCCCTCGTAAGCAATGTTGTGCTTTTCTCGGTTCTCATCTATGAACTTGTAGGTCCCGCCCTTACAAAGAGATCCCTGCTTGCTGCCGGAGAGATCAATCCGGAGGGCAGAGTCAGCAACCGAAAGGTCAACCAGAAAGCCTGATCTTAACCTCGATTTAAAAACTAACCGCCTGAATCCTCGTTTGAAGGACTCAGGCGGTTTTGTATATCCGCCTTATATTCATCTAATAAGTTTCTCAATAACTCCCTCTGCCACCTTAATACCATCCATGGCGGCGGAGGTGATTCCTCCAGCATATCCGGCCCCCTCCCCACAGGGAAAGATTCCGGAAATATTGCTCTGATAACTCTCATCTCTTAGGATCCTCACCGGGGAGGAAGTGCGGCTCTCGATTCCCGAGAGAATGGCGTCTGCCCGGTCAAATCCTTTTATCTTGCGGCCAAAAGCCTCCATACCCTCACAGAAAGCCTCAGAAATACTATCGTCAAAAAGCTCCCGAAGATTTCCAAATGCGGCTTTGCCCTTAAAGCAGCTCTCAAACTCTCCGTAGTCCCGGGAAGTGCGATTGCACATAAAGTCCCCATAAAGCTGCTGAGGGATCTTGCCCTTACAGAGCTCATAGGCTTTTTTCTCCAGTCTTCGCTGAAACTCCACTCCGGCAAGAGGGCCCTCTCCGCCAAAGTCCCCGGGATCCACCGTGACGATAATGGCACTGTTGGCATTTCGGCTGTTCCTGCCGGAGTAGCTCATGCCGTTCACACAGAGTCTTCCCGGCTCGGAGGAGGCATTGACTACATAGCCTCCGGGGCACATGCAAAAGGAGTATACCCCTCTGCCGTTTTCCGCCTTATGCGTTACCTTGTAGGGGGACACGGGAAGGGGAGTGCCAACAGAACTCCTTCCGTACTGGGAGACGTCGATCATCTCCTGAGGATGCTCCACCCTGAGACCGACTGCAAAAGACTTGGCCTCCATCGCGGCCCCAAGATTTTTTATCACCTCAAAAGTATCCCGGGCGGAATGCCCCACCGCAAGGACACAGTTTTCTGTCTCAAAAAACTCTTCTCCGTTTATCCAAAGGCCCTTCAGCTGTCCCTCTTCCACCGAAAAGCCGGTGACCTTGCTGTGAAACCGGAACTGTCCTCCAAGGCTAATGATCTCTTTTCTCATACTGCTTACAATGAGAGATAAAACGTCGGTCCCCACATGAGGCTTGCTCTCGTAGAGGATCTCCTCCGGGGCTCCGAACTTCACAAAAGTTGCAAGGACAAAGCGGTTCCTTCCGTACTTGTCCTTCACCAGAGTGTTGAGCTTGCCGTCGGAAAAAGTACCGGCGCCTCCCTCTCCGAACTGGACATTGGATTCCGGGTTGAGAACCCCTCTCTCCCAGAATTCTTCCACGTCCTTCACGCGCTCCTCCACCGAGGCTCCCCTCTCAAATACCACCGGGGCTGCCCCGGAAAGGGCAAGCACGTAAGCGGCAAAAAGACCGGCAGGTCCTGCCCCTACTACCGAGACCCTGCCTTTATTCTCAAAGGCACGCTTCTCCGGGACCTTGTAGATCACCGGCTCCACTAACTGAACCTTGCTGCTGCGGTTCCCGGAAAACTTATCCGGCACTTTTACATCCACAGTGTAGCTGTAGTGAATCTCGTTTTTCTTCCGGGCATCCACAGATCTTCTCACTATGGAAACTGAGATGACCTCCCCGGGCTTTATCCCGGACAGGCGAAGAGCTTTTTTTATTACCTGCTCCCTGCTATGCTTCAGGGGCACCGATATCTGTGAAATACGCAACGTTTTCATTGGTCAATTGTTTCCTTTCGATCACAAGGCCTTCGTGGGCGAGAAGGGCGGCCTTGATATTAAGCCCTCCGGAAAATCCAGTGAGATTCCCCTTAGCCCCCACCACTCGATGACAGGGAATCATTATGCCGATGGGATTTCGTCCTACGGCAGAGCCCACCGCCTGTGAGGACATTCTGCTTTTGCCAAGGGTCAAAGCAGCTTTTTTTGCAATATAGCCGTAGCTTACCACGGTACCGTAGGGGATTTTAATAAGTTCTTCCTGTATCAGCTTTTGAAAAGGCGTCCCGGAAAGCATTATAAGTGTCCTTGGAATCTCCGGTCTTTTTCCGGCAAAATAATCATCAAGCCAGGCAAAAGCCTTATTAAGGACCTCATCCTTTTCCCGGTGAAGTTCGGTTTCTTTCGGGATTTTTAAGGGCTTTTGATCCTTTTCAAAGTTGATTCCCAGCAGATGTTCTCCGTCACTGTAGAGGATCAGCCTGCCTGCAATACCGGATTCATAGTAATCATAAATCATAGGATTTCCCTTTTGCTGATATGCCTTTTCAGGGCTTCCAAATAAAACTCCCCATAGATGCTGAGGTTCGAGTACCTCCGCCTGATGGTTCCGATGTTCATGCTTGCATCCATGTCAAAAGGCTTTGCAATGATGTACTCGCTGTTCAGCTTCCGATCGATGACACCGGAGCTTACAGTGAAGCCGTTTAAACCTATTACCAGGTTGAAAAGGGTTGCTCTGTCCCTCACCTTGATGTTTTTGGGAGAATCCAGAGTATCCATAAATTCCTCGGAAAAATAGAAAGAGTTGTGCTCTCCCTGCTCGAAAGTCAGATAGGGGTAGGGCTTTAAGTCCTCGGGAGTGATTATTGTTTTATTGGCAAGAGGATGCATCTGGGAGATAAAGACATGGGGTCTCGCAGTGAAAAGCTCCTCAAACACCAGCTCATTCTTTCTGATGAGCTTCGTGAGAACCTCCCTGTTATCCCGGCTTAAGTAGATGACTCCGATCTCGCTCTTGCCGAAGGCCACATCCTCAATGATCTCATGAGTCTGGGTCTCCCGAATGGTAAAGTCGTACTGATCGCTGTCGTACTTCTGAATCAGGTCAACAAAAGCATTCACCGCAAAAGAATAATGCTGGCAGGATACGGAAAAAGAAGGATTGCGCCGGCTCTCTCCGCAAAAACGCTCCTTCATGATCTCCGCCTGTTCCAGCATCTGCCTCGCGTAGGCAAGGAATATCTCACCCTCCTTGGTGATGAGGATGCCCTTGTTGGTTCGAAGAAAGATATTGACATTCATCTCCTTCTCCAGGGCTTGGATCGCTGTAGTCATACTCGGCTGAGAAACAAAGAGTCTCTCAGCCGCTTTTGAAATACTGCCGTACTCGGCAGCCGCTATTACATACTTTAACTGAACTAATGTCATCTCAAATACCTGTCTTAAAGCTCCTTAGCTGACTCCTTTAGGGCTCCGACGAAACCGGCAACATTCTGGAAATCCGAGGGCACGATAAGCTTTGAAGCCTGACCGTCCGCCATCTTCTCTGCTGCTTCCATGGCTCTTAAGGAGAGGTATCTGTCTGAAGGGTTGGCCTCGTTGATGAGCTGGATAGCCTTGGCTCTTGCTTCCTGAAGAGCGATGAGAGCTCTCGCTTCACCTTCCGCCTCACGAATACGCTGTTCCTTGACCGCATCGGCTCTGAGGATAGCTGCTTCCTTCTCACCTTCCGCGAGAGTGATGGCAGCCCGCTTCTTACCTTCCGCAGAGAGAATTGCCTCTCTCTTCTCTCGCTCCGCCTTCATCTCCTTCTCCATGGCCTGCTGAATACTTACCGGAGGCTGGATATTCTTTACTTCCACACGGTTGACCTTGATACCCCACTTGTCTGTGGCCTCATCCAGAATCTGGGTGATTTTTCCGTTGATGACATCTCTTGAAACCAAGGTCTCATCCAGGGAAAGTCCGCCGATGATGTTTCTTAAGGTGGTTGCGCTTAGGTTCTCAATGGCGGCGATGGGTCTTTCCACGCCGTAGGCAAAAAGCCTGGGCTCCATGATCTGGAAATAAACCACGGAATCCACCTGCATGGTTACGTTATCCTTGGTGATTACCGGCTGAGGCTCAAAGTCCGCCACCTGCTCCTTGAGGCTGATACGTCTTACCACTCGCTGAATGATGGGAATCTTAAGGTGAAGACCCGCATTCCAGGTACCGCTGTACTGTCCCAGGGTCTCAACAACATAGGCATTGGCCTGAGGTACAATGACAATACATCTGATCACTGTTAAAACAACGATTGCAAAAAGAAACATAAACAAGATTAATATCGGCATAGTTATCCTCCTTACATTTTCCCGGTTACAGGGAAGGAAAAATGACTCCAAACAAAAAGATTATCCACATGATAACAATGAACACCGCAAGCATGTTGTTTCTCCTGCTTCGATCATTCACTGTAGTTCCAAGACCTGCCCGTCTTCCCCGGCCTGCAGGGTATCTTCCCGGTGCCGGCATGTTTCCGACTCCGTTTCTCAAAGGGCCCTTATTCCGATTCCGATCATGGGCTCTCGCGTGTTCCTGACGGATTCTCCCTGCATCACAGTCTTCCGTATGTTCACCGGCCAGACGCGACGCCGCATTGATCTTCCCTCCGGAACCTCCGTAGGAATTTCTGACTATTCCCTCTCTTCGCATCTCCTGGGCAAGCCAGTCATTGGCTCTGTCTTCAAGATTGTTCATAGAATTACCTCTTCCTGGTTTGAGCGTTTTTTCTGAGAATATTATAATACATTAATCCTTTTTTTAGTATGAATTTTGAATTAAGCTTGATCCTTAACAAAAAAACGAATATATATGGTATAATTTACCCGTATCTATGATAATTACGGAGACACAAAATGACTAAAATCAGAAAAGAATCAGTAAGCTGCCCCAAGTGCGGCAAGTCTTTTGACATCACACTGACTGAGAGTGTGAACACCTCTCTGAATCCGGAAAATACCGATAAGGTCCTTTCCGGAGAGATCTTCAGACACACTTGTCCCAACTGCGAAACCTCTGTTTTTGTGGACAGTCCCCTCCTCTACCACCAGATGAATGACGGGATCATGATCCAATATGCCCCTGGCTACGACAACATGGCAGAGATCGTGGAGGCTTTTGATAGTGTAAGGAAGAATCTCACCTCAGAGCTCCCCTCAGAGCTCTCCTACACCTACAGGATCGTAAGTACCTTAAACGAGCTCAAGGAGAAGATTTGCATCCTTGACAGAGGCATGGACGACAGGGCTGTGGAGCTTATGAAAGTAGTTATCTACGGCAAGTTTCTGGAAACTCAGCCGGAGCTTCAGATCGAAGAATTCCTGCTGGAGGCCCGCAAAGACGAGGAGCTTCGGTTCGTTTTCCGGGTGTCTGACGGACGTTGGGGATACACCGATTACGATCCCAGACTCTACGGAGCTCTGAAGGAGCAGTTCATACCTGAAACAGAAGACATCAACGAGAACTATATCGTTAATTTTGCCTGGGCGGTGGACAGACTCAGCGACTAGACTTTTAAGAATTGAAAGGAGGAGTCCTTATGGCCGAAAAATTCTGCGTTAATTGCGGCAACACCCTTCATCCCGGGGACAAATTCTGCCCCAAATGCGGTAAGAAATGCAGTGTGGACAGTGAAAGCACCACAGATATTTATTTCAACGAGATCGAAGCGGCCTTAAGCAATTCAAACTTAAATACGGCTTCTGAAGAATCCTCAGACCCGGATGCCACCCGCTTTATTCCCTATGAGGAGGTACAAAACTCTCTTGGAAGTTCCTCACGAGGAGGTTCTTTTTCCCAAAAATCCAATTCGGTGGTGTGCCCGGTCTGCGGCACAGTGAACAGTAACGAATACATCTACTGTATTAAGTGCGGAGAAACCCTTGGTGTTCCAAAGGCTAAGAGCCAGGTCCATACTCAGAAGCCTGCTAAAGCCTCATCTCCTGTTAGAAACAGCAATCCGGAAGGAAGAAAGCCAAAGCCTCCCATTGCAGGAGAGCCGAGGAAGTCGGGTCCTAAAAGCAGCCAGGGCAAGTCCAAAAAGCCTGCTCCCAAGAAGAAAAAGAAGTCCATCCTTCCCATCGTCCTTGGGATCATCATTGTGGTGCTCCTTTTCCTTATTGGCATAGCTGTGATGATCATCAAGCCCTGGGACAAGGAATCTTCAGAGGCGTCCCACACCACGGTGGATGTAGTCAGAACGGACAATGAAGAGGACAAGGAGAACACCTCCGATAAGGAAGAGA
>JAQYAH010000057.1 GCA_029227635.1 Clostridiales bacterium | reverse complement strand
ACCACAAGAAACTGGCCGGGATCATGAATGAGCAGTTTACTGCTGAACGAACAGCGGTTGAGCAAGAACTGGAAAGTTTGCGGCTGCAGCATCAGAACATTCGTGATCAAATCCGTGAACTCGGCTTTGTCGGGAACATTTCAAAGGAGTTCTTGGACAGGCACTCTGAACTGAAGGCCGAAATAGCTGCCTTGACCACGCAGAATCAAGCGTTTTTGATGCAGCGAGATCTGCAAGAGGCAAAAGCGAAAGCCGAAGAAGCTCTCAGACGAAGCATTGAGGCAATTCTTGCTGAAATTGAAGAAGTCCTGAATGCAAAGATGAAAGAGTTCAACGATATGCTCTTCAGAACGCACCGTAAGCCTCCGCACATCAAGTTCAACAAACACGACAGCTATAAGTTTGAAACACCTGATGATACCGGTACCGGTTCAAACTACAAAGGTATGATTGTGTTTGATCTCGCAGTGCTCTTCACAACCGATCTTCCCGCTCTCGCACATGATTCTTTGATCTTCAAGAATCTTGAAAAGGATGTGGAAGACGGCATCATGAAGATATATGCATCTACCCCGAAACAAGTCTTCATCGCTTACGACAAGCAAGGAGACTGCCGACCGGAGACGCAGAAGCTGCTTGAAGACAATTGCATTCTGAGACTGTCGGATAATAACTGCGAACTCTATGGTCGTTCTTGGAACAAAGAGGAGTAATTATCTTATGAGAATGAGCTATAACAGGTTATGGAAACTCTTAATCGACAAGAATATGAAGAAGTCAGATCTTCGGAAAATCGCGGGTGTGAGTTCTTCCTCCCTTGCCAAACTGAGTAAGGGTGAAAATGTTACTACGGATGTCATTTTGAAAATATGTGATGTGCTGGACTGCAATGTGCAGGATATTATGGAGGCCGTCAAGTGCGAACCCTCCGAGAGCAATGAGTAAACTCAACACATCAATTTAGCAAGGAGTTGTATGACATGGCTTATAGAGAAGGACAATTGACCAAGATTCAGATAAATGGTTTCAAATCCATTCGTGAATGCTCGATTGATCTGAAGCCAATTAATGTATTGATCGGTTCCAATGGCGCCGGTAAATCAAACTTCATTTCTGCTTTTACACTGCTGCAGAATATCCTGCACCAGAATCTCGCTGTATATGCAGCACAAAGCGGTATTTCTTCGATGTTCTACAATGGCAGAAAAGTGACCGAAGAGATTTCCATGGAGTTCTTCTTCGGCAACAACTCATACGGATATGTTTTGATTCCCACTGATGACAATAGGATTATTTTTAGAAAAGAATACTTTTCTTATTACGGTCCGTATGTAAATGAATCCAATGTCGCCAGAGGCCACAGCGAAGCTCAGTGGCGCCGTGGTGTTTCCAATCAGTTGGATGGTTATGTGCGTCCGATATTGGAGAAAGAGAGCTGGCGCGTTTACCATTTCCATGATACCGGAAGATCTGCAAAGCTTAAGCAAGAACATCCTCTTGCCAATAATCTCACACTGCAATGGGATGCCGGCAATCTTGCTGCCTTCCTTTATCGTCTGCGCGAGAACTATACTTCTCAGTACAACGATATCGTGCGAACTATTCAGAATATAGCTCCCTTCTTTGACGATTTTGTTTTGCAGCCGAATGAATCAAATCGTGACCTGATCGTACTCAAGTGGCGCAAAAAAGGATGCGAAGATGTTTTCACCGCTTCGCAGTTGTCCGATGGTACTATTCGCTTTATCTGTATGGCAACGCTGCTCCTCCAACCGGAAGAGTTGCAGCCTGCAACCATCATCATCGATGAGCCTGAACTTGGCTTGCATCCGTACGCAATCACTATTTATGCGGAACTTGTAAAGGCTGTATCTCAGAAAAAGCAGTTGATTATGTCAACGCAGTCTGTCGAGTTGCTAAACCAGTTCGATGCGGAGGATGTAATTGTTGTTGACAGCGGCGACAATGGAACTGAATTCCGACGCCTCAATATGGAAGCCCTCCAGATCTGGCTGGATGAGGACTATTCTCTCGGTGAACTTTGGAACAAGAATCTGCTCGGAGGGAGGGTGTCCCGATGAAAAGAGTTTATATTCTGTGTGAAGGTCAAACCGAGGAGACGTTTGTTAATGCGGTTCTTTCACCCTATTTTACACCGCAGGGCATCTATGTTACCCCTGTTGTATTGGCCACGAAGCGAATTGCTTCTGGTGGCAAACACAAAGGTGGTGTAAGTTCGTATGAAAAGATATCCAAGGACTTAAGACTGTTGTGTCGCGATGGTGGAGCATATGTTACGAGCCTTCTCGATTACTTTGCGTTGCCTGAAGATACACCCGGGTTCTCTGTGGAGGCTCCGAGTTTATATGAGCATATCGAGATGATCGAGCAAGCGATCAATCAGGACATTGGCAAAGCTAATTGTCATGCAAATCTGCTCGTTCATGAGTTTGAGGGCCTTCTGTTCTCCGCACCGGAGGAGTTCGCTCTGATTGCAGAGCAAGATGCGGTTGATGCTCTTTGTGCTGTTCGTGAAGAATACCCCAATCCCGAGGAAATCAATTCGTCTTTCGATACGGCTCCGTCAAAGCGAATTCTTGCTGTAATCCCGGATTACAAGAAGGTAGCTGATGGGAGTGATCTGTCACAGGTGATCGGTATTGATCGAATGATAGCATCGTGTCCGCACTTTGCGTCTTGGATTCAGAAGATTCGTGAATGAACCGGAACCGGATATGTTTTTAGGATGATTACCGTTTTTGCATTATTCGCTATAAGTTAAGCAGCATCGTACGAAGCACGGCGAAAAGACAGCACAAACCTTTTCAATGTCAAAATAATAGGAACACGGATAT
>JAQYAH010000056.1 GCA_029227635.1 Clostridiales bacterium | reverse complement strand
TCTTTTGATGGGTGAATTAGTACATACAATTCTATTTTTAGTAACACTTGCTAGTTTAAGGCATTATACAGGAGGATATCATGCGAATCATTACGGGCAATGTTACCTATTAACCTGTTTAGACTATCCGCTACTCTCCTTGTTCAAATCTTGCCTACATTTTAGCAGGAACAACCCAATTATCACGACCAGAATACAAGCAATCATGACATTATACTCTCTACTACCTATTCCTTGCTTCCAGCAACCAATATTTAAATTCCCACCGCAGCGGGTCCATGTCTATTTTGGATCTCAGCTGTTTTTGATATTCCATATATTGATTATCATAAGATTCCCACCGGCTCCATGCGATCTTTGGACGCTTAATTCCAAGAACCTTCTGGGCAATATCAAACACATAGTTATCAATAGGAATATGAAAATACTTAAAGATATCATCGAAAGTATCTGCACCAATCATATACAGATATTTGATCGTCATATTAACCCACTTCTGGGACTGACCAATCGTAAATTCAATTCCTTCCCTTTTGTATTCTTGCTGGATCTTAAGACAGATCTCCTTGTGCCATGCATCATAATCCGCCTGGGAGGGAACCTCCAATGTTTTAATATCTGATTCCAGCATTTTATTAACCCGTTTCCTCAGTGCAAGTCTTACGTCATCTTCCAATCCTTTGAATCGGATAGTCCTATTCATATCCAAATAGGCTCTAGAAGCAGCCGCTTGATATGGATTATTATATGCCCCAAAATAGATGGCTCTTAAAAAGCTGAGAATATCGCTATCTACTTTCTCTATCATAATATTTATCTCTTCTTATCCCCTGCTCTGATAATGGATAGAAGCACATTAGTACATCAAACTCTACCATATCAAAAGCCTAAAAGGGTAATCCTCCCCTATGTTAAGATTACCCTTTATTATATCATAAATATATGTGGCTAGATATATTAACCTCAGCTCCTCCAAACCTTTGTGTTAGAATTTTTCCAGTTCCTTCCGCAAAAGTTCCTTGTTATCCCGGATCACAGATTTCATTGCAACGAGCATTTCAAAAAGAACCCTCTTTTCATAGGAAGAACAATCCTCAAATAGTCTCGCCACTTCATTACTATACTCAGCAAGGTTCTTCACTTGATTACCTACAAGCAGCTCATCTAGAGAAACTTCTAGAGCTTGAGCGATCGTAACAAGAATCTGCAAGCTTGCCTGCTTCTTCCCGTTTTCTATTTGACTTAAATATTGAGCAGATGTTTTACATTTCACTGCTAAGTCTGACTGGGATATACCTTTATCCTTTGCATCTCTCCTTAAAACGCTTTTTTATTGTTGTTCTGGCATTGTTCTTGCCACCATGCCCTTTGTCACTCGGTGTGCTGGCATATATGATGGTATAACGATCATCGCCATAATATTTAACCTTCTGATGATCAGACGGGTCAAATTTGAAACCAATGTCTTCCAGTCCCTTTTTTAATTTCGGTGTCATTCCGCTGTAATTACTTAGTAAATGTTTAACTTCAGCCGCACACTTCTCTCCCTCAGCCTGGTAATCGTTAGCTGCAAGAACATCTTTCAAAACATCGTGTCTTCTTGTTCTTGCCTCTGTAGCGTCAAGCTCCTTTTTCACAGCAGACAGAACAAAATCCTTAGCCTCTCCCGGATAGAAGTCGTCTTCATCACCTGCAATGATAATAGGAACATCTGTCATTGAATCCATCTTTGCCTTAAGCCAGGATAGCTCTCGTTCCTTTTTCTCCAGCTCGCTGGACAGTCTTTCTATCTCAGCATCCTTCTTCTGCATATCTTCTTCAAAGCTCTCCAAGATCCTATCGGCTTCCGCTTCTGCATTTTCTTCTCGCTTACTTGTAAGTCGGTCTTGAAGGATCGCATTATTAACACCGAACCAGGTATACAGTGGCCCTACCATCTGGGAATTACTGTACTGCATGACCGTTCTCGTTACCTTCTCTGATAGTATGGTATCTATACCTTCCGACATTCTATACAGATATCTGCGATGACCAATTGCTGGATTTGGATGGTATATACCAATCGCACCGTAGTATTCGTTGCAAGTAATAATTCAAAAGTCAACGAAGCAGGTAAATGTACTACATTTTCCCTGCTTCATTATCTGTAAACACATATTCCCAATGAAAACCACCGGTTCTTTTTCGTTTGCCTTTACACACTCTTGTAATATGCGTGTCTTTTAATCCATAATGTTCTGCTGCTGATTTTACGGTATCAAACACCTCTCCGGTTTCGACATTTCTAACTTGCACAGTATGATGCGAAGCACGCAATTTTAGTACCTGTTCTTCTGTTAAATGAGCCATTCCCTTTCTTTGCTCACTCATTCTTTCCTTAACCTCATCAGAGTGAGTTTTCCCGTAAAAAGGATTACCTTCAGCAATATATATTTCCTTTTTGGCTTCACTCATAGCTTGTTTCGACTCTTCTCTATGATGATAGCCCATAGTATTGTCACCACCAAAGCACTGATTATATCCTTTGGGTGTTATACAATCATAATGTCGGATCCAAAATTGCTCTTTTTGATTCAGTTCTTCAATCGTATCTGCTCTATCAATTATTTCTACATCAAAGGAGTCTTTTCCATATTTCTGAATAGCCTTGTCCACGATAATCGTATCATGTCGATAATGCTCCTGCATTCTTTCTTCTAATTCTCTTACGGTTTGCCCAATATATACTTTTCCCGTGATCTTGTTAGTCAATTTATAGATAATCATTAGAATCCCTCGCTTGCACAATCGTATCGTAAGTATAACATTTTTGTAGCCTCAATAATCGCATTTTAACATTTTTGTAGCCTCAACAAGCCTATTATCCATTCCGTAGCTTCGCCCCTCCCCTAATCCTCTGATCCTTTTGCAGTTGATAGGTTCCCACAGACAGAAACAGAAAAAGCCGGTAGACACCCATCATGGGCGCCTACCGGCCAATAATCGCTTAAAGTAAGCCATTTCTGGCGATATTTACTTAGCTTTTGACATCAATACTACCGTCTCCACATGCCCGGTAAACGGAAACATATCTACCGGCTGGATCTTTTTAGCCTCATATCCCATCTTATTAAACCAGCCCAGATCCCGGGCCAGAGTCTCTGGGTTACAGGAGACATACACTATCCGCTTGGGCTGAAGCTTTGTGGCGGCATCCACGAAGTGCTTTGTGCTTCCCGCTCTGGGAGGGTCCATGAAGATCACGTCCGCCTTTTGTCCGTCTTCGGCCATTTTTACCATAAATTCTGTGGCGTCTCCCTGATAAAACCGGGCTTTAAGACTGTTTGCTTTTGCATTGAGGCGGGCATCCTTTACTGCCTCAGGATTCAGCTCGATACCGGTCACTTTTCCGGATTTTTTTGCTGCCACAAGGCCTATGGTTCCGATACCGCAGTAGGCATCGATCACAACGTCCTCCGGCTTTAAGTTTGCAAAAGAAATAGCGGTATTGTAGAGATACTCTGTCTGCACCGGGTTGACCTGGTAAAAGGAATCCGGCGAGATCCTAAAGCGGCAGCCGCAGAGGAGGTCCGTGATGAATCCCCTGCCGTAGAGGGTAATATTTCGAGTTCCCAGAACCATGCTGGTGCGCTTGTCATTTACATTGAGGACGATAGTGTTGATCTCCGGATGTTCTTTTCTCAACGCTTTGACAAAGTTGTTCTTTGAGGGAAAAACCGGGGAGGCGCAAACCAGCACCACCATGATCTCTCCCGTCGCAAATCCTCTTCTGATCAGAACATGGCGCAAAAGTCCATATCCCGTGTCCTCGTTGTATATCCTGATCTTAAAAGAAGGGAGCAGCTTTCTAATGGTTCTTATGATCTCCTGAGCTTTCAGATCTTCCAGCATACACTCGTCTACCATCACTACCCGGTGGGAGTTAGCCTCGTAACAACCGGAGATTACCCTGCCCTTGCGATCCGTCGCAAAAGCATGGTGCACCTTGTTGCGGTAATGAAGGGGATCCTTCATGCCGTGAACGGGCTGTACCCGGCCGTGATCCCCGAGAAGCTTCTGGCAGATTTCGTACTTAAGGTCCAGTTGCTCTTGGTAATCTATACCCTGATACTGGCAGCTTCCGCATTTATTTGTTATTTTGCATTTTTCCATTTATTTCCTCTGTTTTTCTTCTTTTCGCCTGGTTTATGAGGCTTTTGCGCCAGCTTTCTTGGAGGAATGAGACACTCCTTTCCAAACCCGATCAAATCAGATCGGCCGGCTTTAATAAGGGCTTCTTTTACCAGTTCGTAATTTTCCGGTTTTTTGTACTGGATCAGGGCTCTCTGCATGGCCTTTTCATGGGGATTTGTGGTGACCCAGACTTTTTTCATGGTGCGGGGATCAACCCCGGTGTAATACATTACCGTGGAGATGGTGGAGGGGGTAGGGTAAAAATCCTGCACCTGCTCCGGAATTTATCCCATATCTCTCACACTCTCCGCCAGGGCGATGGCGTCCTTTAAGTCGGAACCCGGATGGGAAGAGATCAGATAAGGAACCACAAACTGATTGAGATCATATTTCTCATTAATCCGGTCAAATCTCCGACAAAACTCCTTATATACGCTGCTTCTGGGTTTGCCCATAAGATCCAGCACATGATCCGTAACGTGCTCCGGTGCAACCCTCAGCTGACCGCTCACATGATGAAGACAAAGTTCCTTCAAAAAAGCGTCATCCCGATCCGCCAGCATGTAGTCGAAGCGGATGCCGGAGCGGACAAAGACCTTTTTTATCCCGGGAATGGCCCGGAGCTTCCGCAACAGAGCAATGTAGTCCCGGTGATCCACCTTCATGTTTTTGCAAGGGGTGGGGTAAAGGCACTGTCGATTTTTGCATACTCCTTTTTCCAGCTGCTTATCACAGGCAGGGCGTCTGAAATTGGCCGTGGGACCTCCCACATCGTGGATATATCCCTTGAAATTCGGATCCTTTGTCATGACCTTTGCCTCCCGGATCAGGGATTCATGGCTTCTGGTCTGGACGATCCGACCCTCGTGAAAAGTCAGGGCGCAAAAGCTGCAGCCTCCGAAACATCCCCGGTTGCTGGTCAGGGAAAATCGAATCTCCGAGATTGCCGGAACTCCCCCTTCCTTCTCGTAGGAGGGATGATAGGTGTTCATGTAGGGCAGCTCGTAGATGTCATCCATCTCCTGAGTTGTAAGAGGTCTTGAAGGAGGATTCTGGACTACATAGCGCTTCTCCCCATACTTCTCGATCAAGGGCTTTGCCTGAACAAAATCGGTGTTTTGATACTGAATATTAAAGCTTCTGGCATACTCCAGCTTATCTCTCTCCAGATCCTGGAAATCCGGAAGCCGGATTCCCTCCCACACATTCTCCGGATCTCTTGTCTTATAAACAGTTCCCGGCACAAAGGTGATCTCGCTCACCGGAATTCCGGAATTCAGGGCATCGGCAATCTCCACCACGGAGATTTCTCCCATTCCGTACATGAGAAGGTCCGCTCCGGAATCCAGAAGGATGGAACGTTTCAGCTTATCCGACCAGTAATCATAGTGGGCAAGGCGGCGAAGGCTCGCCTCGATACCTCCTATGAGAACCGGCACATCCTTGTAGTTTCGCTTTATGAGATTACAGTAAACAATGGTGGCGTAGTCCGGCCTGGCCCCGGCTTTTCCCCCGGGAGTGTAGGCATCATTGTGACGGCGCTTCTTGTTTACTGTGTAATGATTGACCATGGAAACCATATTTCCGGCACTTACCAAAAAGCCAAGCCTCGGCTTACCAAGTACCGTGA
Source organism: Clostridiales bacterium (assembly GCA_029227635.1). Taxonomy (GTDB): domain Bacteria; phylum Bacillota; class Clostridia; order Lachnospirales; family Lachnospiraceae; genus SUG1684. The sequence goes on along the minus strand of JAQYAH010000056.1, from coordinate 17,977 downwards.
CACTCTTTGGGTCTCTGAAATCCGGCTGAGAGATGATGCCCACCTTGTAGCCGTGAGCCTCCAGTACCCGGCTTATGATAGCTGGTCCGAAGGAAGAATGGTCCACATAGGCATCCCCGATGACATAGACAAAATCCGGCTGATCCCAGCCTCTTTTCTTCATTTCTTCTATTGTTACAGGCAAAAAATCCTTCAATTTCTAATCTCCATACAATTGATTTTCGTCTATTATAGCATTTGGACAACTATTAAAAAAGACCGGCAAAAGCCGGTCTCTTTTCTCGATTTTAAATTAATCCTCGGATCAGAATGATCAGGATAAGTATGGGAAGCACATATCTGAGGTAGGCTCTCACATATTTGTTGGAAGTCATCTTAAGACCTTCTCCGGCGTTGACCTCGCTTAGATAGTTGTCATAACCCCAGCCAAGCCTTGTTACGCAGAAAAGAAGGAACACCAGAGAACCCACAGGTAAAAGCAGATTGCTCACCACGAAGTCCTCCACGTCGAGAACTCCTTTTCCTGCAATCGTAAAGTTACTCAGAATATTGAATCCCAGCACACAGGGAAGGCTTGCCCCGAAAACAAAGATCATGTTAATGATAACTGCCTTTCTTCTATTCCATCCGAAGTTATCCACACAATTGGAAAGAAGATTCTCAAACACTGCAATTACTGTTGAGAAGCTCGCAAAAGTCATGAACAGGAAGAACATGGTTCCCCAGATTCTGCCCCCGGGCATATTAATAAACACCTTAGGCAGTGTCATGAAAATGAGCTGAGGACCGGCATCCGGCTGTACTCCATAGGAGAAACAAGCAGGGAAAATAATAAGTCCGCTGCATATGGCAACCAATGTGTCAAGTCCGCAGATGCGAAGCGATTCCCCAAGCAGGGTGTGATCTTTTGATATGTAGCTTCCAAAGATTTCCATTGAACCGATACCTACACTTAAGGTAAAGAATGCCTGGTTCATGGCCCCGGTTATTACATTGGTAAGTCCTGCCTCTCTTGCTCTCTCAAGACTTGGAACAAGGTAAAAGCTAAGACCTTCCCCGGCTCCCTGGAGAGTGAAGGAGTGAACGGCAAGGACGATAATGAGAACCATCAATGCTGCCATCATCACTTTGGAAACCCTCTCCAAACCGTTTTGTATTCCAAGACTCAGAACCAGAAAGCCTCCCACCACGGTGATACCCATCCAAAGGGTGAGTTCTCCCGGACTTGAAAGAAGCTTGTCAAACACTGAGTCCACCGCACCAGTATCCATTCCGGAAAAAGTTCCGGTAGCAAATTTAAAGAAATATGCTATCATCCAGCCGGAAACAGTGGTGTAGAACATCATGAGTATGTAGTTGCCTATCATACCGACGATACCATGGATGTGCCACTTACTCCCCTCCGGCTCCAATGTTTTTATGGCCCTGTATGTGCTGTTCCTTCCCCCACGACCCACTGCAAGTTCCATAGTGAGGACGGGAACTCCCATGATAATAAGAAAGAAGATGTACAGCAAAACGAAGAGTCCTCCTCCGTTTTGTCCTGTAACATAAGGAAAGCGCCAGACATTGCCAATACCTATTGCACATCCTGCGCTCACCAGTAAAAATCCCAATCGGCTCCCAAAACTTTCTCTTTTACTCATAACAAAATCCTCCCGGTTCGGTCATTGTACCACACAAACTGGGCAGTGTCATTCATATGATAGTATTTTTGCATAATATCTTGCAAAGTCAAACTCACATGCCAACAAACCGGAAGGACTATTAGATTCCGCTACAGCTGCTTTTTTTCAAAAAAGACAATTCCCAAAAGAAAACACACACAACCAGCCGCAAGGGAAATAATAATTGCCGGGTGATAATAGCTCGCCTCGGCTTTTCCATAGATCAGGGAAGTTCCATCCATGAGAAGGGTAGGAACGAACCGGGAGATTTTGGGGAACAGTCCAAGGGCATAGCTTATTGCCGCAGCCCCGCCTGTGCAAAGAAGGACGCTTCCGTTTCCCCTGCATAGCACGGAAAAGAGAACCATGACCAGAACCACCATCAGCCCGAAAACCCACCAGCAAAAAACTGAAAAGCCCAGATTTTTCACCACAGAATTGTCCCAGAAAAAGGCACTGTAACCAAAGGAGATTCCAAATATCAGCCAATAGAATAAACTCCATAAGGCAGCCAGAACCAGACTCTTCACAAGCACGACTGTTCTTCGGGAGAGTCCTTTCGTGAGCACCATTATGAGAGTTCCGGAACTGTATTCTTTTGCAAAAATCTCACTCTCCAAAAGCACGAACACTATGAGGGCCAGGGAGATGTTCTTGAAAAACTGCATCCAGCAATCAAGGGCGGTCACCTCCGTTGGTATCACTGAAATTCCGGACTGGGCAAGGCTGTCGGAGAGCATCTCGTACATCCAGGGGGTAAGCTTTGCAATTCCGGGGCTCATCACCCCAAACAGCATCGCCACCAGAATCAGTATTAAAAGCTTTCCGGATCTGAGCTGGCTCAAAAACTCTTTTTTAAGAAATGCAAAGGCTCCTCTCATTGCTCCACCACCTCCAAAAATACCGATTCCAAAGTGGGTTCCAGCCTCTCGATCCGGAGAGGTCTTATCTTGAGTCTGAGGAACAATCCAAGAACCTCCTCCAGGGAAGTCTCTCTTTCTGAAAATTCCAGTTGGTTGTGCTCCCCCATAAAAGCGCCCGGAATCAGCTCCAGCAGCCGGCAAAAGTCCTCCGTCCTCTCCGTCTCAACAATATATCTGTCGGATGTGTAGCCGGTCTTAATCTCGGCAAGGGATCCCCGTTTTTTGACAACTCCGTCATTAAGGAATGCCACATCGGTGCAGATCCGCTCCATATCCGAGAGAATGTGGGTGGAAAAAAGCACCGTAGTCTCATCCTTCACTGCCCGAAGCACCTCCAGCAGCTCTTTTCGGCCGATGGGATCCAGTGCTGAGGTCGGTTCATCACAGATCAAAAGCTCCGGACGTCCGATGAGAGCCTGTGCAATTCCAAGCCGCTGCTTCATTCCCCGGGAAAAACCCCGGATACGACTTTTTTCCTTATCAAGTCCCACCAGCTCCAAAAGTTCGGCGATTCGGGCTTTTTTTCTAGCTTCAGACTCCGAATCCAAAGCAATGTCTATGCAAAAGCTCAAATACTCCCCCGCTGTCATAAAAGGGTAGAACTCCGGAACATCCGGCAGATATCCTACATGACGGTTTGTGGGAGTGTTGCCGTAAGCCACTTTCTCACCGCACACTCTGATTTCCCCAAAATCCTGGGATAAAAGTCCCAGTATCAGCTTCATGGATGTGGTTTTTCCTGCCCCGTTTTTACCTATATAGCCATACACACTGTGTTCTTTGACATTAAGGTTAAGTCCTTTGAGAACTTCCTTTTGCCCGAATCTCTTATGCAGGCCCGAAATTTCCAGTACATCCATCAGGATTCCTCCCGGCCAAAGATGAGATAGAGGATCGGTCCGATAAAATTCATCAGCAGAATGCATACACACAGCCACAGTGGTCTTGTGCCCCGACGATATCTGTCATGAGTAAGAATATGCCAGATCACATAGCCTAAAAGGCCAAATTCAATAACCATAACCGGGATCAAAAAGGGGAGAATTTCCATTATTTTATCCATTGTCACTAACTTCCTTTCCGTAGGTCTCATAGCAAAAGCCGTGGTATCCGCAACAGGTACAGGTGACTCTTCTAAGCTTTGTGGTGTGTTTTGCAAAAAGAAACTCTGTCATCTTGGGTCTGAAGATAGAGTGACATCTGGGGCACACATAGGCAGTCTGTTTAAAGTAGTATCCGACGAACCAGTACATATAAACAGCAAGGGCCAGCGCCCAGATGATAAGAGGCCAGGGATCCTTTTTTACAAAAACCATAAAGAGTCCATACCACTGAAACACGTTGAGGGGAAGCCCGGTGATCATCAGGGTAGCATTAAGCCGTCGTTTTTTTCCCCGGTTCGCACTAATATAGGCAATGTCACTTATAGAATCCACGGAAAAATCATCCGACTCTTTAAGCACTTTGCGGATTCCGTCCAGGGTGGAAAGCTTTCTCTGACTCTCCTTAATCTCCTCCTTTAAGGCTTTCTCCTGCTCATCCACCAAAGTGGTGATCACCTCTTCCGGATTCGCTCCCTCCAAAAGCTCCTTAATGCTGTTGATGGAGATGCCGGCATCTCTCAGAAAACAGATTATTTTGAGCCTTCGAATATCCGACTCCGAGTAAAGCCTTCTTCCTCCCTCGGAGATCTCCGACGGACTCAGAATGTTTCTGGAATCATAGTATTGAACTGTTCGAACTGAGACGCCGCAAAGCTTTGCAGCTTCACCTGTAGTGTATTTGGTCACAGCTTTTTCCTCCTTACAAGGTGGATAATAGGACATTACGCAACGTCATTAGCAAGCGTTTTTCTGCAAAAAGACAATTATTCTTCAAATCTGTAACTAAGCGGAGTCATTCCCACCTCTTCTTTGAAGCATTTCTGAAAATAGGGCTGATCATTAAATCCCAGATGCTCACTGATCTCACTTACGGAAAGGGAAGTGTCCTTTAACATCTCCCGGGCCACATTGATCTTGCAATGGCGTATAAATCTGGCGGGAGACATATCCGTATACTTTCTGAATCTCCGATTCAAAGTACTGGTGCTCACTCTCAGATGATCAGAAAGGTCACTCACAGATATCTGATCTGTGATATGTGTCTCAACATACTCCTGGCACTTATAAATGAAAGGTGAAGGACTCATCTCTTCCTTATGTACCCGGCACATCAGACAAAAATCCGTTACCATCGTCCAGAGAAGCCTCCCCACTTCGCTCTTGCTCCCGGCGCCTTCCACAAGCTCAAGATATCGTTTTAGTTTTCTGAGACTTTTCAGCTTATCCACACCGGTTCTCCCGGCGGTTCTAGCCATCTCTCCGGCGGTAACGCAAAAATAATAACGGCACTGGTTAAGACTGATTCGACCGTAAACATCGTGATAATACTTCTTTTCGGCCTCGTAGTACTTCCTTAGCTCTGTGAGATCCCCTCTCTCCACCGCCCTTGCCATCATTTCTTCATTGGCTATGAGCTTAAGGCCAGCCTCCCGCTCCTCCTCGGAAATATGAAGAATCTTCTTATCATCAATTGTGTTCGTTTTCATAGTCATCCTCCTGAATCAAATATACAAAATTTGATTGATATTTACAATCAATAATAGTCTCACCCGAGTATGATAAATACATAACAGGTTTGTTAAAAAAATAACTTGTTATCCTTCACACAACCAATTCGTGGAGCCAAAGGCATTTCGGGGTCATTGCTCACATACTCCTTCCTCAAATATTCTTTCCAATCGAATAACCCCGCCTGATTGCCTTACGGCATTAGATGTGAAATAGATGAATCACCCTCGACGAGAGTACTGGACTCGCCGGGGGTGATTCATTTTAAAAAAAGAAGGACTGGTGGCTCAATACAAGCCATCAGTCCTCCTTTATGAGCTGTGCGCTATTCACAGCTCTCCGTATTCAGATAACAAAAAATTAAAAATCTACCTCTGTGTCATAGTAGCAGCACTTGAGGAGCTTCTCCATCTCTTCCTGTGTGGGAATTCTGGGATTTGATCCGGTGCAGGCATCTAAAATGGCATTAGCTGCAATCTCCGGAAGTCTCTCAAGGAAAACATCCTCGGGAACAAAGCCACTCTCTGTAGGGTAGCTGTCTACTCCGTAATTTCTGATGCAGTGAGGAATGTTGAGCTGGTCATTCATACCTCTGAGGAATTCAATGAGAGCCTTAACTTTATCGTCGTCTGATGCTGCCTTGTCACAGATTCCCATGTAATCAACGATCACACCATAGCGTTTCTTAGCTGTCTCATCCTTAGCGTTAAATGCAATTACCTTGGGGAGATACATTGCATTGGCCGCACCGTGAATAATATGTGCTCCGTAATCTGCAAAAGCAGCTCCTGTCTTATGAGCCATAGAATGAACGATTCCAAGAAGAGCATTTGTGAAAGCCATTCCGGCAAGACACTGTGCATTGTGCATTCTTCCTCTGGCATCCATGTCTCCGTTGTAGGAAGGAACCAGATCCTTCATGATCATCTCGATTGCATGGATTGCAAGAGGATCTGTGTAATCGCAGTTTGCGGTTGAAACATACGCTTCTACTGCGTGAGTCATAGCATCCATTCCGGTGTGAGCCACAAGCTTAGGGGGCATTGTCTTTGCAAGCTCCGGATCTACGATTGCAACATCGGGAGTGATTTCAAAGTCTGCGATAGGGTATTTGATTCCCTTATTGTAGTCTGTAATAATTGAAAAAGCTGTAACCTCGGTGGCAGTACCTGATGTTGAAGAGATTGCACAAAAATGTGCTTTTCTTCTGAGCTTAGGAATACCGAATACCTTGCACATTTCTTCGAAAGTGATATCGGGATACTCATACTTGATCCACATAGCCTTGGCCGCATCGATAGGTGAGCCGCCTCCGATTGCAATGATCCAATCCGGCTGGAATTTGAGCATTGCCTCTGCACCTTTCATAACTGTGTCAACGGAAGGATCGGGCTCAATACCTTCAAAGAGTTCTACTTCCATTCCTGCCTCTTTAAGGTAAGCTTCCACCTTGTCCAGGAAGCCGAATCTCTTCATGCTGCCGCCACCTACACAGATCATCGCCTTGGAGCCTTCAAAAGTCTTAAGCGCCTCAAGGGCACCCTCGCCGTGATAAATATCTCTGGGTAATGTAAATCTTGCCATTATTAATACCTCCCTATCAGACATACGTTACCAATTACCTAATAAAACTTTACCACCGGCTCTTTTTTATTGTCAATTAATTAACAATAATTTTTTTTTTGTACAATTCAGATATAATATTTAGTTCTCTTGAATATTTTTACACCTTATGAGGAATTCTTTTCAATATAATCCTTTCAGATATACTTCTGGCTCAGCACATCGATAACTCCCCGGGTAGTCACCCTGAGAGTGGGTATTACAGGCAATGCCATAAAGCTAAGGGTCATAAAGGGATCGATTCCTTTGCTGACTCCCTGCCCAAATGCAGCCTCTTTGGCCTTTTCCAACGCGTCATTAACCTCTTCAAGGGAATCCTCACTCATGATTCCGGCAATGGGCAGAACCAGTTCTCCGGTAACTCTTCTGTTATCAGCCACAACGATGCCGCCCCGGTTCTCCACCACTTTATTCACTGCAAAAGCCATATCCTCTTCGTTCGTGCCCACCACGATGAGGTTGTGGGAATCGTGGGAAATGCTTGTGGCCACCGCGCCGCTTTTCAGGCCATAACCCTTTATGTAACCAACTCCGATATGTCCGGTACCTTTATGTCTCTCAATAACCGCAATCTTCAGAATATCCTCGGAGATATCGATGTGATCTCCAAATCCACTGTTTTCCGTGATTATTTCCCCGGGAATCATTCCGATAATACCAAGGGGCTGATCTTTAAGAAGATCAGAAGGCTCAAGTCTTGCAACATCAAAGGTATTCCGGGCATGTTCCAGCAGTGCACCGTCAATGACCGGCAACTCAAAATCTGCCACCTGCCCTTTGGCAAAGCTGACCTTTCCCTTCTTAAATACCTGAAGTATGTTCAGTTCCTCAAAGTTATCTACCACAACCATATCTGCAAGGCAGCCGGGGGCGATAGCACCTCTATCCTTCAATCCAAAGTAGGAAGCCGCATTAAGACTGGCTGCCCTCACAGCAATTATGGGATCCACACCGTTCTGAATAGATTTTCTCACCAGGTGATCAATGTGGCCAATTTCCAGCAGATCACTGGGATGTTTGTCATCACAGCAGAACATACACCTGTCGGAGTATCCTGCTTTGAGAAGAGGAAGAAGTGCCTCTAAGTTTCTCGCCGCTGTTCCTTCCCGGATCATGATAAACTGGCCTCTCCTGACCTTGGCAATTGCATCTTCGGCATCTGCACACTCATGGTCTGATCTAACCCCTGCTGCAACGTAGGCGTTAAGATCGTAACCGGTGATTCCGGGGGCGTGTCCGTCAATTCGGCTGCCGTGAACAGAGGCTGCCGCCAACTTTATGAGAGTGTTTCTGTCGCCTCCAACCACTCCGGGAAAGTTCATCATCTCCGCAAGCCCCAGAACTCTGGGCTCTTTGTACAGTTTATCGATAGCTTCATAGTCCAGAACTGCTCCGCTCTCATCCATCGGAGTAGCAGGAACACAGGAGGGAAGCATGAATTCCACATCTACCGGGATCCCCTCGGTGGCCGCAAGCATATATCGGATTCCGTCAGTGCCCATAACATTGCTGATCTCATGAGGATCTGTAACCACGGTGGTTGTACCGTGGGGAACTACTGCCCGGGCAAATTCTGAGGGCGGCACGATGGCACTCTCGAGATGAATGTGGGCGTCTATAAAGCCGGGAAGAACGATCTTACCCGAAACATCGATTTCTTCCTTGCCCTTATACTCACCGATTCCGGCAATCACTCCTTCGGCAACAGCAATGTCCCCCTTCAGGATCTCTCCGGTAAAAACATTCACGTACTCGCCGTTTTTCAAAACCAGATCTGCTGGGGCACGGCCCGAGGCAACCTCCACTACTCTGAGGATTTTATCTGTTTCCTGATTTATTCTTTCTTTACAGCAAGCTTCAGTGATCATATGAATTCCTCCTGTCTGAGTGCTTATTTAATCTGAATCTTCTCTCGACGCTCTTTTTTTGTCATACATTATATCACAATAATCGTTAGTTGTCGCAAAACTTTTTTAGAAATTTTGAGCAATATCCGGTCCCTTACCCGTCGCAAAAACAAACGAGGTGGATCTCTGATTTGATCCACCTCTAAATCTCTCCGATTATTTACTTTTGTTCGGTAACGATGACACTACTCCACGACTAGTCATGTAGGTCCTCTCCTCTGTAACGAGCGATGGCCGCCACATCTTTGTCACCTCTTCCGGATACAGTGACAACAATTATCTGGTCTTTATCCATCTCGGGGGCAATCTTCATTGCATGAGCGATGGCGTGGGAGGACTCAATGGCGGGAATGATTCCCTCAGTTCTTGAGAGGTATTCAAAAGCACATACCGCTTCCTCGTCAGTTACCGCCACATATTCACCTCTTCCGGTGTCATGGAGATATGCATGCTCCGGCCCCACTCCCGGGTAATCAAGGCCTGCGGAGATGGAGTACACGGGAGCTATCTGCCCATAGTCATCCTGACAGAAATAGGATTTCATTCCGTGGAAAATGCCCAGCTTGCCGGTGCTTATTGTAGCCGCGGTCTCAAAGGTGTTAATACCTCTTCCTGCCGCCTCACAGCCTATAAGCCTCACTTCTTTATCCTCAATAAAATGATAGAAGCTTCCGATGGCGTTGCTTCCCCCGCCGACACAGGCGATGACAGCATCCGGGAGTCTGCCCTCCTTCATAAGAATCTGCTCCTTTATTTCCCTGGAGATGACTGACTGGAAATCTCTCACAATAGTAGGAAAAGGATGGGGTCCCATCACAGATCCGAGGCAGTAGTGAGTATCATCAATTCTTTTGGTCCACTCTCTCATAGCCTCTGACACGGCATCCTTCAGCGTTCTGGTTCCGGAAGTTACCGGAACGACCTCCGCTCCCAAAAGCTTCATTCTATAAACATTGAGAGCCTGGCGGATGGTATCCTCCTCTCCCATAAACACAACGCATTCCATGCCCAGGAGAGCCGCAGCGGTGGCTGTGGCCACTCCGTGCTGTCCGGCACCGGTCTCGGCTATGAGACGGGTCTTTCCCATCTTTTTGGCGAGAAGTGCCTGTCCCAGAACGTTGTTGATCTTGTGGGCGCCGGTGTGATTCAGGTCTTCCCTCTTGAGGTAGATCTTCGCACCTCCAAGATCTCTTGTCATCTTTTCCGCAAAATACAGTCTGGAGGGTCTTCCCGCATACTCATCAAACAGTTCCTTAAGTTCTCGGTTGAACCCAGGATCGTTTTTGAAATACTCATATGCAATCTCCAGCTCCTTAACTGCATTCATAAGAGTTTCTGAAATATACTGTCCTCCATGCTCACCGAAGCGTCCCTTTTTATAGCTCATCTCTGATTCCTTTCAAAAAAAACAAAAACGTCCTTGACAGATCATGATCTGTCAAGGACGAACAATTCCATTATCCGCGGTGCCACCTTGAATTCACGGCCAATTACCGTGCTCTTAACCAGGATACCAACATATCCCCGGCAACTGACGTGTGCCGAAACGTCGCAGAATACTCTGTGAAAAACACATTTGACTGCGCCCTCAGCGGTCCATTTGACAACTTGTTTCTCTTCCGGCTCTCAGCTCTCCGGACTCTCTGTACAGGCATCATTGCCGTTATCTCCGCTTCAACGGTTTATCCTATTCAGTTTACCTAACTAGGGTCATTCTAGCACTGTGACCTTCGGCCTGTCAACAGGCGGCTAAAATGTCTTCCAGAGATTTTCCAGAATATCCACACACTTATGTATTCCAAGAGATCCGCTGTCCAGCGCGATGTGATAGTTTCTCACATCCCCCCACTTCATGTCAGTGTAAAACTGATAGTATGCAGCTCTCCGACTGTCCTTGTCTTTAAGCCGCTTCATGGGTGAATCGCTCTTCTCCCCATACTGCTCCACGATCCTTCGTGCCCTGCTTTCCATATCTGCATGGATGAAAACCTTCAGACAGTCATTTCGATCCCTGAGAATATAGTCTGCACAGCGTCCCACAAAGACGCAGGGGCTTTTGGCCAGATCCAGGATGACTTCTTGTTGAATCATGAATATGTCGTCCTGAATGGAATGTCCATTGTAGTCCCTGTCCACAAAAGCCTGAAAAAAACTGCTTTTACCGGAGAGGTACTCTCCTCGCTCTTCCACATAATCCCGGGAAAAACCACTCGCCTCCACAACCTTCTCCAGAATCTCCGAATCATAGCAGGGTATCCTAAGCCGCTCTGCAACTTCCTTACCTATTGTTCTTCCGCCGCTTCCAAACTGTCGGCTGATAGTAATAATTCTTGCCATAATATCCTCCTTTCCGGTCAGAACAACATACAAACACTATACCAAAATATAGAAAACTCCCCGCCAAAAAGGCAGGGAGTCTCCGGTTCACGTTTAATTACATTAACTGACGGAACATTGCCTCAAAATCTGCAAGAGAAGCTTCTCTGGGGTTACCGGGAGCACATGCATCTGCTGCTGCGGACTCGCAGAGGAAAGGAAGATCCTCTTCCTTTAACTTCTCAAGTTTTACAGGAATTCCAACATCAACGGAGAGCTGACGAACTGCGTCGCAGGCTGCCTTTCTGTATGCTGTCTGATCCATGCCCTCTGTGTCTACACCAAGAGCCTCAGCGATTGCTTTGTACTTCTCGCCGGTATACTCTGCGTTGAATTCCATAACGATAGGAAGCATCATTGCACAGGCAACACCATGAGGTGTATCATAAACTGCACCAAGGGTGTGTGCCATGGAATGTGCGATTCCAAGACCTACATTGGAGTAAGCCATAGCAGTTACATACTGAGCAAGAGCCATTCCTTCTCTTCCGTCAGGATCATTCTCTACTGCCTTGCGAAGATTTGCGCCGATGAGCTTGATTGCCTCAAGATCAAGACAGTCAGATAACTCCCAGGCACCCTTTGTGGTGTAACCCTCAATAGCATGTGTGAGTGCATCCATACCTGTTGAAGCGGTAAGGCCCTTGGGCATTGAAGACATCATGTCGGGGTCAACAACTGCAACATCAGGAATATCGTTGGCATCTACACATACGAACTTACGCTTCTTCTCCACATCGGTGATAACATAGTTGATGGTTGACTCAGCACCGGTTCCGCCGGTTGTGGGAACTGCAATAGTGTAAACAGTGCGGTTCTTTGTGGGTGCAACACCCTCGAGAGAGCGAACATCCGCAAACTCAGGGTTGTTGATGATGATTCCGATAGCCTTGCCTGTGTCCATGGATGAACCACCGCCGATGGTGATCATGCAGTCTGCACCGGAGTTCTTGTATGCCTCAACACCGTGCTGAACATTCTGAATAGTGGGGTTGGGCTTAATGTCTGAATAGAGCTCGAAATCGATTCCATTCTCTTTGAGAAGATCTGTCACCTTGGCAGTTACACCAAATTTAACAAGGTCAGGATCTGAAGCAACGAAAGCTTTGTTGAATCCTTTGGCCTTGATGAGTCCGGGAATTTCATTGATTGCCCCATGTCCGTGGTAAGAAATACCATTTAATACAAAACGATTAACAGCCATTTTGTTATACCTCCTGAAAGTCAATAGTATGTTATCATCTTAACACGTTTTCAGAGGGATGTGTCAAAAACTATTCCAGCATTTCCAAAAATGCCGCAACTCTGGTATTAAGTTGTCCTACATCCTGTCTGGAGTAATCGGTCTCAATATTGATGTATGGTATCTTCTTTTCTTCTGTGACAAACTTTCTTATTGTCGCAGTCTCCACATTGTAAGTATGACATGCCTGCAAGGTCATCTCCAGAACACCGTCCACCTTATACTCATCGATCATTCTTCCAAGAAGCTCAAGTCGATTCGGATTGGGTGTCATCACAGAGCATCCAATGTTCAGATAGCGCTCTGCCAGTGCCTGGATTATATCATCAGCGAACTCGTCCACCAGGCGATCCATGCTTTTTGCACCGGAGCAGTTTTCAAAAGCTACCGCAACTCCACCGTTATCCTCCACAGCCTGAATCACCTTCTCCGTAACCCCGCCAATGGGGCAGCCGGTGATAAGTATTCGGGGTTTTGATGTAAGCATATCTCCGTGTTTGTATTTTTCCAGTATACTCTCTGTCAGCGCCTCAAGTTCACCGGGAATCTTCGTTCTTTCAAACTTAAAACTGCTGCCGTAGAGCACCTTGTACAGATCCCGGCCATAGATAGGAGCAGGATCGTTTTTCATGATGCCGTAAAAGTCTTTAGTTGCCTTACGGATCCGATTGTTCAGCTTAACCGCTTCCCGGATCTTCTCATCGGTGATCTCTACTCCAAAGAGTTCCTGGAGATAATCTCTGAAACGGATTATCTCCTCTTTCCAGAGCTTTAACCCTCTTTCAGTCTGGCTGTTGGGAAGTTCCATGATATAGACTCTCTTAAACTCACCCATAAGCTCGTACATTTTCTTTTTGCCATCGCAAGTTGTTTCACCAACTACTATATCGGAAAAATAAAAAAACGGGCACTTTTCCGTTTTAGCAAAACCGTAACTGGACTTGATGAGAGGACACAGATTTCTGGGGAGATCTTCCTCCGCCGCTCCTATGGTCTCATCCGAAGTGGAGCAAAGTCCCACCGGCACTGCACCGGCGGCCATTGCAAGCTCGGTGGGAAAATAGGTACAGTAGTAACCCACCACTGGGATTCCTTTTTCTTTGATCTCTTTTACTGCCAGAAATGAATTTCTCCTCTGCTCCGCAAAAGACTCAAACACTTCCGGGAGATTTTTTATTATTTCCATATTACCTCCTTAATCTGCGATCGTTCCGGCGATTTCCTCCGTCGATATCTTGAAAAAATGTCAGCATAGCTGTGATAATTCATTTTTAAGCTTCTCTGATCCGCTTTCCTGTCATATGCTCCACAACAAGCTCGAAGCAGATCGTCTTATCCAGGTGGCCTTTGAGAGCCGCCGGCAAAAACTCCGGATCCGCCGGAAAGTTCGCTGTTATACCGGATAAGATCTTCGTCTTCATCTCCAGATCCTCGATGAATCTTACCTTGCCGAAGACCACCACGCTTTCGAATCTGAGGGCCCAGTCTTTTTCCGTCTTTACTCCATCGCTTATTGTGCAAAAAGACACTTTGTCACAATTTCTCATGGCATCAAGCTTGTGTCCTGCTTTTCCGCAGTGAAAAAAGAGCCGATTGCTATCCTTATCAAAAAAAGGACTCATTGTCACTCCGTAAGGATAGCCGTCATCCCCAAGAACCGAGAGGGTTCCTCTCTTTGCATTTCCAAGTATCCTTATGCAGTCATCCCTATCGAGAGCCTGCCCCGGTCTTCTCATTTCACGAAACATAGTTCACCTCATATATCTCAATAATTTTAACCTTCATCAGTATATAATATAACCTACACGAATTTTCTGACAAGTGCTGAATTGACGTATTATTATAGGAATTCCATATAAGCCTATATTCCCATTGGATCAATGGAAGCAAAAAAAAGAACCAAAGGGTACTTATATATTTAACCCCTTGGTTCTTCTTAAAATGCTATGTTTATCAGTCTTCAGACTCTTACCACCAGGCTGATATCCGTATTCTCCGGATGAAAATAAATATCGCAGAGAGCCACAGGCTCATCGTAGATATCGTAAGCGATCTGCCACCAATTGAGCAGCAGAGAATCCTCGGGAACTCCGAAAAGCTTACAGGCTTCCACATCCGCCCGGGCATTCATGTGAGTTGCAAAATATGCAAACTCGCGATCGCAGCACTGAACCAGCCAGGTTGCCAAAAGATCCTTATCGCTCAGGTTCTTAAGATCAGGGTCTTTTTTTACCAACTGGGCCGGAATCCGGTTCCGAGAAAGAATACAGGGCTTGTCATCGGAATAGTAGACCCAATCCATGGCGTAAACCCTTTCACAATCGTAGGGGTAGTTCTTCTTTACAAACTCATCCGCGTCAATGTACTTGTTTCGAATGCTCTCAAAATGTACATTGTCATCTCCGGTATTGATAAGCTTTAAGAAATCTCCGCAGAGATCGATTCTTTCTTTCATCTTGAGGGAAGAGGGATGACCGTAGTTTCCGCTTCCCTGTCTTGAAGTAACATAACCCTTTTTGTTGAGATTCAGCAGTGCACCTCTGACCGTAGACCGACTGACGCCAAGGATATTGGACAGAGCTTCTTCCGTAGGAAATCTGTTAGCTCCGGAACTCATGCCCTCAATCATTTCAATTAATTTCTCTTCCACATCCGGTTTTACGATCGTTAGTTTCTTTGTTCCCATCTGAACCTCACTGAAAATGACTGAATTAGTTTAAGTATCTGATTCTGTCTGTGAAAGGACTGAGGTCAAACCGGCTTGTGCCGCTGACGATAAGATCCCTGATAGTTTCGCCGACAAAGCCCGAAACCACGACAGAACTCTTAAATCCGGCAGCCAGGAAAAGACCTTCCACCGGGCTCTTTCCAAAGAATGGTTCATAGGTTGCAGTAAACGGAGAAGCGGTAACCCAGCTTCTGAGGATCTGGATATTCTCAAGAACAGGGAAAACTCTGAGGAGTTCTTCCTTGATCCGCTTACAGTGCTCCACAGAGGTACAGTCATGTCCCGAGGAATCCACATTCTCAAAGGGCTTCGTTGTCTCTGCAATCAGAAGATTTCCGTAATGGCTCTGGCTGATACAAAGAGACACCGAGGCACTGTCCTGACTATGGGAATCCACAAAGAAACCTGCCGAGGAATAGTAGTTTCTCAAAAACGGCTGTATTGCCTCCGTTACAAATGACTCTGCCTTAGTTGTAAGAACGGGAACATCCAGATTTGCGGTGGCACATATTGCTCTGGTGCCGGATGCAGCCGCAACTACTACATTCTCCGCTCTGATTTCACTGTCATCCTCAAGGATTATTCCCTTACAACACCCATTCTCTATCAATAAAGACTTTACCTCAGTTTTCCTCCTGATGTCCAGTCCATATTCTACTGCTTTTCCCACAAGTGCGTATAAATAGTGGAAAGGATAAACGAATCCCTCGTCATTGTAGCTGGCCGCAAGAACACTTCCGGGCTTAATGTTGGGTTCAACCTCCTGAATCTCTTTGGGTCCGAGCCATTTTACACCCAGTCCGGCAGCCTTTTTTACATTGTATACTTCCTCAAGAACCGGAAGCTGGTTCTCATTCTCAGCCACCAGAAGCGAACCTCTGGGATTGTAGCTTATGCTTCTTCCCAGCTCCTGCTCCATTGTCTTCATTCGTTCATATCCGGCAACTGTCATGTCAAAGCTAAGTCCCATGGAACAGTCCTGAACCTGAACATTTCCGAAGTTGGCTCCGGAAGCTCCGCTTCCGATGTCATTTTTTTCTACCAGAAGAACTTTAAGTCCCGCTTTTGATAAAAAGTATGAACATGAGCAGCCATGGTATCCTGCGCCGATAACTATTACATCATAAGTATTACTCATTATCGTCTCCTCCAAGGCTTTCAACTGAGCATGGCACGATAGGAAATCTCACCTTGTCAGCGGTGAGAGTTTCTGTAGTCTGAACTCCTTCGGCCAGTAGGATCTGCTGGATCAACCTTCCGCAGGTTCTTCCCTGACAGGCACCCATTCCGGCCCTAACCGCTCTTTTTACACTTGCAACTGTATGACACCCGTTGTGGATAGCCTCCAGGATCTCTTCTCTTGTAACTTCTTCACATCGGCATACTAATGTGTCTTTGTCATTACTCATTCTTTACGCCTCCCTAGGAAGTCTTTTCATGAAACGGACCTCATCTTCATACTGCCCGGGAACTTCAAGAGTAACAAGATTGGTCTTGTTAAAATTCTTTCTGTTATCCACCTTAACTACTGTTCCTTCGCACACCTCATGTCCTGTTCTGTCAACGGCAGTCACCTTCTGTCCTTCCAAAGGAAGAGGAAGATACTCATAGGGGAAGGTGATCTCCACAGTGCCCTTTTCCGGTTCTTTTGCAATGAAAAAGATGGCCTGTCCAGGGCAGGCAGCCACGCACATCTTACATCCGATACATTTTTCTGTGTCCAGAACCGGAAGACTCGTCAATGTCTCTTTTGTGATTGCCCCGACTTTGCACGCCGAAGTACAGGGATTGCAGGGAATTTCCTGCAGGCACTCCAGCACTGCACTGCCTTTAATTTTTACCTCAGGCATTTTCCGACTCTCCTTTCCGGATTATTCTCTCTTTACAACTGCGGCGTCTTTCGCCGTGAGGGCCCTGCCTTAATGCATCAAGGCTCACTCTGATTGCTTTTGCCCTGTCTGCAGCTTCCTTATCAAAGCCAAGGGCAGCGGCGGCACTGACTCCGGCCAGGCGGCCTTCATCCAAAGCGGTGTTTGCCTCTTCCACTCCGGCAATATCTCCGCACACATAGACCAGGGGGTTACTGCTTCTCATGTTCTCATCGTGAACCGGCATTATACCTCCCAGAGGTCCTTCATAGGTCATCTGACATTTGAACATCGCCGCGAGATCCACTCGGGGATTCAATCCGACAGCAATGAGGATTGTATCTACATCCAGCACTTCCTCCGTTCCCGGAATCGGCCTGAACTTATCGTCTACTTCAGCTATAACGGCCTGACTTACCCGGTTCGTTCCTATGGCTTCGATCACTGTGTGACTGAGTCTGATGGGAACTCCGGCTCTTTGTATCTTACCTGCATGTACTCTGTAGCCTGTGATCCTGGGTGCAGCCTCAACGAGGGATACGATCTCCGCTCCCGCCTGCATTAGCTGATAGGATACGATAAGGCCTACATTTCCTGAGCCTATCATGAGGATCTTTTTGCCTACGAGGGATCCGTTCACGTTACTGAAGGTCTGGGCAGCTCCTGCTGTCATTACTCCGGGAAGAGTCCAGCCCTTGAAGCTCAGGGCATTTTCTTTTGCACCGGTGGCAAGGATCACCTTTCCGGCCTCAACGTAAACCATCTTATTCTCGTGGAGAAGAGATACTGTGCCGTTATCCATTAATCCCAGAGCTCTGGTCTCAAGCCAGACGGTTACTCCCAGATTTCTTGCTTCCTCCAAAAGGATGTCTGCGATCTGAAAACCTCTTGTTCCGGCATAATGAGCTCCGGATCCGAAAAATTTATGAATCTGCTTGTAAAGCTGTCCGCCCGCCTTAATATTTTCATCTACGAGTAAGACCCGGGCTCCGGCTTTTGCTGCCTCAATGGCCGCGCCAAGGCCTGCGGG
>JAQYAH010000055.1 GCA_029227635.1 Clostridiales bacterium | reverse complement strand
AATTGTAACGGCTTTCAGAGAGATAATGCTCTCAAGAGTAGCTTACCATATGGGACATGACGAGAAAAAAGCCGAGGATCTGAATTATTTTGCAGTGAAGGCGGCAATCCTCTTTGCGGTACCCACCATGTTCGGGGTATTTCTTCTAAGCAAGAATATTATGGTGTTCCTCTCCGGAGCGGAGTACATACCGGCAGCTCTTCCACTAAAAATTCTTATCGTTGACTTTTTCTTTGCGGCGGCCAACGGAATGATAGTGAACCAGGTCTTCGTGGTTCACAGAAAAGAGAAGTGGGCAACGATTGCTGTTGTTATAGGCGCCGTATCTAACGTATGTATTAATGCTATTCTAATTCCGCTTTACGGAAAAGAAGGGGCAGCGGTGGCAACGGTTATATCGGAGATGCTGGTTTTCATTACTGCCTGTGTCATCGGAAGATCAGTGTTCCAGGTTAAAAGGATCCTTGGGCAGTCTCTTCAGTCTTTTGCAGCAAGCCTTACCATCGTGGGAGTGTACTATCTGGTTACCGGCTTCTTTATCGATGATCTCTTGGTAATTGCTCTTACCATTATTGGCAGTGTGGCGGCCTATTTCGGAGTGTTGCTGCTTTTCAGAAATGAATTTGTGCTACTGGGCATCAGAGTGGTAAAGGATAAGATCAGAAAATGATGAATAAGTTTTATGTCTCCGAATATCGGCTGAATACTATAGTACCGGATATCTTGGTGGTGAGAGGCTGGTTTTCCGGCGGAAACATTGGAGCAAACAAAATAATGGCTTTCCTGGATGGTCAAAGACTGCCGGTTAAGATCAAAACTACAGGACAAACAGAGGGCTCTGTGCAGCTCAGTGACGAACTCACAGGGAAGCAGTATTTTTTCTATATCAAACTCCCTGGGGTAATGTCCCCGGGAAGTAGTATCACATTCATAAACAAGGATGGCACGGGAAAGAGTATCAGGCACTTTTCCGGAGATAAGCTTAGAAGATCTATTAATAAGCTGCCCGGCGCCATAATGAATGTTGGAAGAAATGATGACACTGTCACTGTATCAGGTTGGTTTGTGAGCAAAGGCGAAGTCGAATTCAGAGCTATCGGAGATTCCGGGGAGCTGGAGACGGAGGTAAGCTTTACAGAGCGAAGAGACATTGAGGCTCTCTACCCTGAGTGTCATAAGGGGGAAGTAAGAGGCTTTATTGCCAATGTCAGATCCGGTGGAGACAGCTTCAAACTCGCACTTTCCGATTCGGACAAGACGAAAGAGTTTAAAATCAAAGCTGACCCGAATACCTTTGAAAAGCAGCTTGCAAAGGTAGGACGCTACAGTAGAAAGCTTATCGCCTACTACAGGAGTTTTGGTGGAGAGCAGACCATGAGGAAGATTCTGGAAAAGCTCTCCGTTGGCAAAACCATCAGCTATCCTGCTTTTCGAAGAAAAAATAAGCTCACCTC
The DNA here is from genome assembly GCA_029227635.1 of Clostridiales bacterium. Classification (GTDB taxonomy): domain Bacteria; phylum Bacillota; class Clostridia; order Lachnospirales; family Lachnospiraceae; genus SUG1684. The sequence continues at coordinate 4,528 of JAQYAH010000055.1, read as the reverse complement.
TCACAGGATCGCCGAGCAAAGGGCTCATGTTTTTCAGTATTCCCCTAAGATCTCTGTTGTGGTCCCGCTGTATCACACTCCGAAGGAGTTTCTTAGAGAGCTCATTGAATCCCTGGAGAAGCAGACATACCAGAACTGGGAACTTTGTCTTTCCGACGGATCGGGAGAGGGTTCACCTCTGACAGAGCTTTTGAACGAATACCGGGAAAAAGACAGCCGAATTGTCCCCATACATAACAACAAAAGACTCAGGATCGCCGAGAATACCAATGCTGCAATTGAGGCGGCAACCGGTGAGTTCATCGGTTTTGCAGATCATGATGATCTGTTGACTCCGGATGCACTCTACGAGTGTGTGGCCATGCTGGAGAGAGATCCTGAGACAGAATTCATATACACAGACGAAGATAAGGTCAGTGGAAACGGCAGACATTTTTCCATGCCTCACTTTAAGTCGGACTTTAACATAGACTTGCTGCGAAGTATGAATTATATCAACCACTTCACGGTGGTGAAGAGGAGTCTTATTGACAAAGCAGGTATGTTGGATCCGGCGTTTGACGGAGCTCAGGATCATGATTTCATCCTGAGATGTACAGAGAAGACGGATCATATTCAGCATATACCCAGAGTTCTGTACCACTGGAGAGCCTATGAAGAGTCTACTGCAGATAATCCGGAGAGTAAGAATACAGCTTTTGAAGCCGGAGTAAGGGCGGTACAGGCTCACCTGGACCGGATGGGGATTCCCGGAAAATGTGTTCAGACTCAATGCAAGGGAGTGTACCGGGTGAAGTATGCCCTTACGGAAAACCCGCTGGTATCGGTAATCATTCCCAATAAAGACCACATTAAAGATTTGAGCAACTGCATAGATTCTTTGTCCAAAGAGGGAACCTACCCTAATCTGGAAATCATTGTTGTGGAGAACAACAGTGTGGAGGAGGAGACATTTAACTTCTACAGCGACTTGGAAAGACGGGATGACAGAGTAAGAGTTGTCACCTGGCCCGGCACCGGATTTAACTATCCTTCCATAAACAACTATGGAGTGGAGTGTTCAAAGGGAGAATACATTCTCCTGCTCAACAATGACACGGAGATCATAGATTCCGGCTGCATTGAGGAAATGCTGTCGGTGTGTGTAAGACGGGAAGTGGGTGCTGTCGGAGCTAGACTATACTTTGAGGACGGTACCATTCAGCATGCCGGAACGATTTTGGGTCTTGGTGGAGTAGCCGGTCATGCTTTTGTGAATTTCCCGGGAAATAAGCTGGGATATTTTCGGCGAATCATTGCCATGCAGGATCTGAGTGCCTGTACTGCAGCCTGTCTTATGGTAAAGCGTGAGGTCTATGAGGAAGTCGGTGGGCTTGACGAGAAATTTGCGGTAGCTTTCAATGATATCGATCTGTGCATGAAGATTCGGTCAAAGGGTTATCTCATAGTCTACGATCCTTTTGCCGAACTCTATCATTATGAATCTAAATCCAGAGGCTACGAGGACACACCGGAGAAGATAGAAAGATTCAATTCCGAGGTGGAGAGATTTCGCAGTCGTTGGCATGAAGAGCTGAAAGCGGGAGATCCGTATTATAATCCCAACCTCACTTTAGACAGAAACGACTTTACACTGAATAACAGAATTGTGTCATTTTTTTGATAGTTTTATTAATACATTATTAAAAAAAGGCATTAATTTTTGGATAAGTCACTTTTGTATGGTATAATGTCATGGTTAACAGACTGAATCAGTCTGGAGAGATATACGATTCAACGGAGGAGTAATTATGCGTACATATTTGGTAACCGGAGGAGCCGGATTTATTGGTTCTAACTATATTCATTATATGTTCCGTAAGTATGATAACGAGATCAGAATTATCAATGTTGATAAGCTCACATATGCCGGCAACCTTGCTAACCTGGCAGATGTAGAGAATAGAGATAATTACACGTTCGTCAAGGCGGATGTTTGCGACAGCAGTGCGATCAGAAAGATCTTTGCTGAGAATGATATTGACAGAGTTGTTCATTTCGCAGCTGAGAGCCATGTTGACAGAAGCATCAAAGACCCGGAAGTTTTTGTAAGAACCAACGTACTGGGAACTCTGGTGATGCTGAATGCGGCGAAGGAAGCCTGGGAGAAAGAGGACGGTACTTTCAAGGAGAACAAGAAGTTTCTTCATGTTTCTACAGATGAGGTATACGGATCACTGGATTATGACGGATCATATTTCTATGAGACCACACCTTATGATCCCCACAGCCCTTATTCCGCAAGTAAGGCTTCATCAGATTTCCTGGTTAAGTCCTACATGGATACTTACGGATTCCCCGCCAACATTACGAACTGCAGCAACAACTATGGTCCTTACCAGTTCCCCGAGAAGCTCATTCCCCTTATCATAAACAACGCGCTTCACGGCAAGAAGCTTCCGGTATACGGAGACGGTAAGAATGTGCGTGACTGGCTCTATGTGGAAGATCACGCCAAAGGCATCGATATGGTTCAGGAGAAGGGAAGACTCTTTGAGACCTACAATATCGGCGGCCATAATGAGAAACAGAATATTGAGATCATTTATACGATCATTGATACACTTCAGGAGATGCTCTCCGACGATGATCCCAGGAAAGCTCTGGTTTCCAGAGATCTGATCACTTATGTGGCAGACAGAAAGGGGCACGATAAGCGATATGCCATCGCTCCCGATAAGATCAAAGAAGAGGTGGGCTGGTATCCCGAGACCTGTTTTGCCGAAGGTATCAAGAAGACTATCAAGTGGTATTTCGAGAATGAAGACTGGATGAACAATGTAACCAGTGGAGACTACCAGAAGTACTACGAGGATATGTACAAGAATCGCTGATTATCACGTATAAGAAGGAAGCCTAAGACGCCTCCTTCTTTCGTTTGCAAAGATTATTGTCCGCCTGAGGTGTCAGGCAATTAGTTTTGGAGGATTAAATAATGAAAGGTATTATTCTTGCCGGTGGTGCCGGTACGAGACTTTATCCGTTGACTAAAGCTATCTCAAAGCAGATCATGCCGGTTTATGATAAGCCCATGATCTACTATCCCTTGTCCACTCTTATGCTCGCGGGAATCAGAGAAGTACTGATAATATCAACTCCCAGAGATCTTCCGGTATTTGAAGAACTCCTCGGAACCGGAGAACAGCTGGGTATGAAGATGTCCTATGCAGTTCAGGAAGTGCCCAGAGGACTTGCCGATGCCTTTATCATCGGAGAAGAGTTCATCGGAGATGACAACGTAGCGCTTGTCCTTGGAGATAACATTTTCTATGGTCAGAGCTTTACCAAGGTTCTTGAGTCTGCCGCTAAGAGAGAGAAGGGCGCTACTATCTTCGGATACTATGTTAAGGACCCCAGAGCTTACGGTGTTGTTGAGTTCGATGAGAACGGTAAGGCACTCTCCATCGAGGAGAAGCCGGAGAATCCCAAGTCCAACTATGCGGTTCCCGGTCTCTATTTCTACGACAACGATGTAGTGGAGATTGCCAAGAACGTAAAACCTTCTGCCAGGGGAGAAATCGAGATCACCAGCGTAAACAATGCTTACCTTGAAAGAGGGGACCTTTCCGTAGAGACACTGGGAAGAGGTTTTGCATGGCTTGATACAGGCAACCATGACATGCTTCTTGAGGCAGCTAATTTTGTTTCTGCAGTACAGAAGCGTCAGGGTATGTACATTTCCTGTATCGAAGAGATTGCCTTCAAGAAGGGATTTATTGACAGAGACCAGCTCCTTGCGCTTGCGGAGCCTCTCTTAAAGACAGAGTATGGCAAGTATCTTGTTGATATTGCCAACGGCTTATAGGAGATAACTGAGATGGGTAAGATCAAAGTTACTACCTGTGAGATCGAAGGGCTTAAGGTGATTGAGCCTCAGGTCTTCGGCGACAGCCGGGGTTATTTCATGGAAACTTATAACTATAATGATTACAAAGCTGCAGGAATTGATATGGAGTTTGTCCAGGACAATCAGTCAAGCTCCAGAAAGGGTGTTCTCAGAGGTCTGCATTTTCAGATCAACTATCCTCAGGATAAGATCGTGAGAGTGGTGAGCGGTGAGGTTTTCGATGTTGCGGTAGATCTGAGAGAAGACTCAAAGACTTACGGTAAGTGGTATGGTGTCACTCTCTCAGCGGAGAATAAGAAACAGTTCTACATTCCAAAGGGTTTTGCTCACGGTTTTGTAGTTCTCTCCGACTATGCAGAGTTTGCTTACAAGTGTTCTGATTTTTATCATCCAAACGATGAAGGCGGTCTGATCTGGAATGATCCCGATATAGGTATCGACTGGCCTATTCCGGATGATATGGAACTGATCATGTCTGATAAAGATCAGAAGTGGGGATCCTTTAGGGATCTTAGCAGATAGTTTTGGAGGTGAATATGAGAATACTTGTTACCGGCGTCAAAGGTCAGCTGGGCTATGATGTCATGAACGAGCTGACACGCCGTCATATTCCCTGCACGGGCAGTGATCTTCGGCCGTTGG
>JAQYAH010000054.1 GCA_029227635.1 Clostridiales bacterium | reverse complement strand
CTTAAGCAGTGGAAAAATAATCCTGTTAAGCTCTTTCTCATGAGTGCACTTGTTGCCGGAATTGTGGAGTATGTGTTAGGATTTGTTGGGATCCATTTCTTTGGCCTCAGGCTTTGGGATTATTCCGGAATGTTCCTTAATCTTAACGGAATAATCTGTTTTGCCAGCGTTGTCTGTTTTGCCTGCATGGGACTTTTGTTCCACTACCTGGCCGAGCCTTTTGCAAGGAAGCTTTATTTTAAGTTCTCCACAGAAAAAAACCGAAAGCTGGGGATTGTGATCCTTGTAATCCTTGCGGTGGACTTCCTCGCAAGCGCCCTTTTCAGAACTCCCATAACATACTAGAAAACTGACTTTTGAGGGGAAAAGACAATGAAAGAAACAAAACTTATGACCTTGGGGGAATACAATGCTAACTGCAGCGTGATGATACTTTGTGAGGAGGAGGCAGAGCTTTTTCGTCAGAAAGAATGCTGTTTCGGATACTACATCGTCAAAGGAGAGCTCATTATAGGGGACAGCAAGTATTCGACTGGGAACTGCCTGTGGTTCACCGGAGGAAATGGTCTTCCGGCAAAAGCAACGGAAAACACTACACTCATCTATTTTGAGACCCAAAAACCTCTTTCCGGTCCGGTGATGGAGTTAAAGGTGACCTCAGAGAGTGAAGTTGCCTGGAACCGTCCTTTTGTCCCGGGCTGCTGCTGCTCCAAGTATTTTATCAGTGAAGCCGAATACGGAGCCAGGTTTCAGGTGGGAGCCTACACAAAAGGTGTTGACACTCCCTGGCACACTCATTCCATGGCCCACACGTTCTATGTACTGGAAGGACACCTGGAGTTCTGGGTAGCAGACGAGCACTACCTATTAGGTCCCGGGGAGTTCATGACGGTACCTAAGGAAACCCTTAATAAGCATCAGGGCATTGAGGGAGAAGAATACGTGAAGTATCTTTTCGCCGCCGATGGCAAATTTGATTTTCTGGTGGACGGCAAGCCCTTTAAGCGGGATTTCCCGTCGAAATAATACAATAATGAAAGCAGCGAAAGCCTATCATAAAACTGCAATTGACAACAAGGCGCATTGATACTAAATTAGTATTAGTGCGCTTTGTCGCAAAAAGACTTCAGATGAAAACATTAAGAAATCAGGGGGATTGCTGCCATTATGCTTTACAGATTATTTCATCGTGATCCGGAATCAAGAGACGATATCATCATGATGACTTCCGGTTTGGGAATAGTTGCCAATCTGCTGATTGCCTCGGCAAAAGTGCTTATCGGTGTGCTCTCATCATCTATCGCCATCGTTTCCGAGGGTGTCAACAACTTTTCTGACGTTCTCACTTCGGTGCTGACTCTTCTCGGTGCGAAGCTTGCCAAAAAGCACCCCGATGACAAGCATCCCTTCGGCTACGGAAGGATCGAGTATCTGACCAGCCTTGTGATCGCAACTATGATCATTGTCACCGGTATTGAGATGATGTTAAGCTCAGTAAAGCTTATTTTTAACCCGGCACCGGTGAAGATCTCTTACCTTGCCATAGTCATCGTAGGGGGAACCGCGATCATCAAATACATCCTTGGAGGATACACGGTAAAGATGGGGGAGAAGGCTGGCTCAGGCTCCCTTGTGGGAGTAGGAGTTGACTGTCGAAATGACGCCTATGCCTCAGCAATCACCATTATCACAGCCCTGGTATTTTTGATTTTCCACATATCTCTTGATGCTTATGCCGGTGTGATCATATCCCTGCTCATCGTCAAAGCCGGAGTTGAAGTGTTAAAGGACACTATCTCAGATCTCCTGGGACGCCCGGGAGAAAAAGAACTGGCCACGGAGCTCTACCGCAAGATCAGAGGTACTGAAGGAATCGTGGCGGCAGTGGATATGATGCTGCACAACTACGGTCCGGATGCCTGGTCAGGCTCTGTGAACGTGGAGATCGACCACAAAAAGACGGTGGGGGAGATCTACCAGTTCCTTCACGAGCTTCAGCTGGACATCATGCACAACTACAATGTAACAATGGTATTCGGCGTTTATGCCGTGGACAACGACCATGAGGAGATGAAGAATCTCCGGGCTGATATTGGCCAATTCGTAAAGAGCCATGAGCACATCAAGAGCTACCATGCGGTATACATTGAGCCGGAGACCAATAAACTCTACTGCGATTTCATTGTTGACTATAAGCTCAGGGACTGGGATTCCTTAAGAAGTGAATTCCTGGGTTATATGGATAAGCTTCACTCGGGATCCGAGATTGAGCTTACTATTGAGACGGAATTTGTGTGATTTATTATTGTAGCCGGATTGTTGGGTTATTACATAATGAGATGATAATGGGGAGTGCTGAAGGGCACTCCCTTTTTCAATCATCAGAAAGCCCGAAGGCATGTTAGATTGTATTCGGTCGTATTTGAAACATTCCTCATTTTCATATAAAATTAAAAGGGTATTTCCCAAAATCACATACCAATAGGAGTACGTATGAACCTTTTAACTATGGAGCATATCACCAAGACCTACACCGACAAGGTGCTTTTGGATGACGTGAATTTCAGCATAAATGAAAACGAGAAAATTGGA
>JAQYAH010000053.1 GCA_029227635.1 Clostridiales bacterium | reverse complement strand
CAATACGCAAGTATGAAGACCCCTTGAAGACGACGAGGTAGATAGGGCAGAGGTGGAAGTGCAGTAATGCATGGAGCTGACTGTTACTAATCGGTCGAGAGCTTAATCAGAAGGTTAGGTAATAAAAGTCTTGAAAGTGTGGATACACTGAGATATAGTTAATTATGTGGTTTTGAAGGCGCGTGAAAATAGGCACTTCTAATGACGCTAACAGGTTTGGCGTCATTTTGTGTAATAGGGACCCTTAGCTCAGTTGGTTAGAGCAACCGGCTCATAACCGGTCGGTCCTGGGTTCGAGTCCCCGAGGGTCCATATTGATCAGGAGTAAGCAAAGAAATTTGTTGCTCCTGATTTTATTTGTTTAAATACAATTTTAAAGGTATATAATGTTATTTGAAAACAATTTGGAGGTATTGCTATGTATAGCTATATAATAAAGAACGGAATGGTGGTAGACGGTTCCGGAAAAGAGCCTTTTAAAGCCGATGTAGCAATCAATAATGGAAAGATTGCGGCGGTAGAACCTTATATCTCCCCGGAACTTGGAGAAAAAGTGGTGGATGCCGCAGGTAAATATGTGACTCCCGGTTTCATTGACATTCATCGTCATGCGGATTCGGCCTGCTTTAAGCCCTGGTTTGGAGAGCCGGAGCTTCGTCAGGGACTCACCACAGTTATCAACGGAAACTGCGGTCACAGCATTGCTCCCTGCCCTGTATCAGTGAGACCTATCATGGAGGAGTACCTTGAACCCATAGTGGGTAAAGTTCCGGATAGGGTAAGGATTGATACTTTTGCACACTATATGGATTCTTTGAAAGCAGAGAATCTTGCTATTAATTGTGAGATGCTGGTAGGCCATGGAATGTCCAGTGCGGCTGTCAGAGGCTATGGAGACGGACAGCCAAGTGACGAAGAGATCCTCTCCATAAGGAAGAATCTGGAAGAAGGGCTTAAAGCTGGGGCAAGAGGTGTGTCTATAGGGCTTGGATATACTCCGGAGTGCTATTATTCTAAGGAGACACTTATAAAAACCCTGGAACCCTTAAAGGGTACCGGACTACCCCTTTGTACTCACGTGAGAGGAGAGGGAGACAGTGTCCTTAAGGCTATTTCCGAAGTTATAGATATTGCTAAGACGCTGAAGATCCAGCTGGAGGTCAGTCATCTCAAGTGTATCGGAAAGAGAAACTGGGGGGCCGGAATGGATAAAGCCTTAGGGCTCATCGAAAATGCCAGAGAAGAGGGCCTTGATGTGGCCTGCGACTTTTATCCCTATACTGCCGGTTCTACACAGATGACAATTTTGCTTCCGGGCAGGTTTTTGAGTCATGGGATTGACGGACTCATTGATTCTCTTCATGACGAGAAGATAAGAGAGGAGATTACTCATGAGCTTATGACCCCCAGCGATAAGTTTGAAAATACAGTGGAACTTGTTGGTTGGGAAAATATTAGAATGTCCACTCTAAACACTCCTGAGAACAAACAGTATCAGGGAATGAAAGTGACAGATATCGCAAAACTCAGGGGACAGGATCCTTATAATTGTGTTTATGATATGCTGATCGAAGAGAATGGAACTATTGCAATGCTGGATACTTATGCTTGCGAGGAGGATGTGATCAAAGTCATGAAGCACCCTCTCAGCAGCATTATTTCGGACGCCATTTACCCGGAGGGAATCCTTCATCCCAGGGTTTACGGAACTTATCCCAGGATACTGGAAAAATATGTGAGAGAGGAGAAAGTTCTAACTATCAGTGAAGCGGTGCACAAGATGACCGGAAAACCGGCGGCAGTGCACAATTTGAATACAAAGGGGTTAATAAAGACGGGTATGGATGGAGATGTGATCGTTTTCGATCTTGATCGGATCCACACCGGGGCGACTTTTGAAACTCCGGAGGTTATGGGAGAAGGAATAGATTATTCCTTCGTCAGCGGAATCCCCAGAATATTTGAGGGAAGATATCTCGGGAAAAGTGTCCCGAGAACGCAAAAATGATTTTCAGGCCGGTTTTTTGGAAATGACTTTGATGGCCAGTTCCGTCTCAAGTACAGCCTGAGAGTTGATATTTAGTTCGTATCCAATGATGACACCCAGAAGGTCTTCCTCCTTAACGATATCAATGCGGGAGGTGTTGATTCCCAGGATCATCCGGCCGAAAGGCGTGTCATAAACTGAATCGGTGCGGTGTTTCAGGTCAAAGATCATATGAGTTGAAACACTGCCCGTTTTGGTGACTTCGATGCAGTCATCAGTGACTTTGATACGATTTTTGGTGACTTCCAGACCGTCTTCCTCCACCTGTTCGTAGAGGATGTAGATAGAGTCCTTCTTCTCATAATAGGTTCCACTTGTGAGAAACTCTATAGCTTCATCAGGCTCATCACCGATGTCCTCCGGAAGATTCTGTTGTCCGCAGATGCATACCAGCACGTCATTAGTCATATTTATTCCTTTATCAATACTTCTCAATATCGATCTTGTGAGCACTGTCGATATTACAGGGAAGTATGGAGTTTGCAAAATTTGAAAAGCTTCTGGCTTTGTCACTTACAAAAAAGCTGTGCTCCTCCTCGGCGTTGGAACTGCATTTTCTCAGGCTGTCGGTAGCCTCCAGAAGAGCTTTGAGATCCCGGGCTGTTTCATAGGCAGGGTTGACGAGAACCACATCCGGACCCATTACTTCTCCCACCAGCTTGCGCAAAAGAGGATAGTGGGTACAGCCGAGAATCAGGGTGTCGATGTTTTCCTGCTTGAGATCGTAGAGATAACGCTCTGCCACTGTGCGGGTAACGTCATCATAGATCCAGCCTTCTTCTACCAGGGGAACAAAAAGGGGACAGGCTTTGCCGCTCACAATGATGCTGTCATCGATGGCATGAATGGAACGATTGTACACCTTACTTGAGATGGTTCCCTCAGTGCCTATTACTCCCACGTTCTTACAACGGGTGGAGGCAACAGCGGTTCTTGCGCCGGGCTCGATCACTCCTATGATGGGAATGTCATATTCCCGGGAAACTGATTCCAGAGCATAGGAACTTGCGGTGTTGCAGGCAATTACAATAGCCTTCACATCCTGAGTCATAAGAAAGTTTATGATCTGTCTGGAGTAGCGGGTTATGGTTTCCTTGGACTTGCTGCCGTAGGGAAGTCTGGCGGTATCTCCGAAATAGACGATCTTCTCCTTGGGGAGCTGCCGCATAATCTCTCTGGCCACAGTCAGACCCCCGAGACCCGAGTCAAAAATACCGATAGCGGAGTCTCGATTTGGTTCTTTAATCATATGCCGACCCTTCTTTTTTTAAAATATCCTTTGTTATTCTACCTTTTATCCTATTAACATTCAAGGATATAGAGGTTTTTTTTGCCTTACAAATATGTTATAAATATTAGTATATTTGTTGTTTTTTCAGCGAAAGGAGCCCTATATGCGCAGAAGAATGTTATCATTCCTGTTGTTGCTTTCACTTCTTTTCACTTGTGGATTCAAAGCAGACAAAATCGACACGGATTACATTACCATAGAGAAATATAAGGGGCTGGATATTGAGATCCTTAAGGTGGAACAGGTCACCGACGAAACGGTAGAGGAAAGCGTTCAGTCAGTGCTTGGAGCCAATATGGCAAAAAGCACCATCGATGATCGAAATGCCCAGGAAGGGGACTACGTCATTATTGACTTTACAGGTATGATTGACGGGGTTGCCCTGGAGGACATGACCGGAAGCGACATGCCTTTGCAGCTGGGATCCGGAGTTACCATTCCGGGATTTGAGGATGCAATAGAAGGACACGGTACCGGGGAGAAATTTGAGTTTGATCTGGCTTTTCCCGATCCCTATAAGATGGATCCGGATCGCTCCGGAGTGGAGGCTCACTGGATAGTCACCATCAAAGAGATCTACACTATGGAGAAGCCGGAGTTTACCGATGCTTTTGTAAAAGATGTGCTTCAGATTGAGGGTGTAAATACCGCTCAGGAATACCGGGATTACGCCCGGGATATTATGCAGAGAAACATCGATTTCAACACTGACAACGAGCAGAAGCAGCTGGTATGGAAGGCTCTCGAGGAGCAGGTGACCTACAAGGGTTACCCCGAGGACAAAGTCCAGGAGATGGTGGATGACAATATTGCGATCTATCAGTCCATGGCCAACCAGCAGAATATCACACTGGATGAGTATGTAGAACAGTATTACGGAATGTCCTTGAGCGAGGTCAGACTTGATCTTGCAGAGAATTCCAAGGCAAAACTCAAGCAGCAGATGGTTTTTGAGGCTATCGCGGAGGCGGAGAACATCGTTGTCGATGATGCTTATGTCAAGGAGAACGCGGATACTTTTGCGCAGGAATATGGTTTCAATGACAAGGCGGATATGATGTCTATCTACTCGGAGGAGGATATCCGCTATGCCATGCTTCAGGACAAGGTGCTGGATTTCGTTCTTGCCAACAGTAAAAACATGAAGGGTGAGACCGGATTAAATACCATGGTTGGACCTCTCCCTCTCTGGGGTATTCTTGGTGGGAGCGTCCTTCTGGTGATCATCATCATTACCATTTTGGCAACCTCCGTTGGCAGAAAACGCAAAAAAGCCGACGAGAAGAGACGTAAGCTCCGGGAGGATATGGCTAACAAATCCGGAGAATCCGAGACATCGGACAAAGAAACTGAGGAGACTGATACAGCTGAAGAGGCTGATTAGAATTTAACCTATAGGGGGATAAAACATTGGGCAAAGAGACAATTGTAGTTTTGGACTTTGGGGGCCAGTACAATCAGTTGATTGCCAGACGTGTTCGTGAGAGCGGAGTTTACTCCGTGATCTGTTCATATCGACAGGATATTGAGGAAATCAAAAAATGGGATCCAAAGGGTATCATCCTCACCGGAGGACCAAACAGTGTGTATGAAGAGGGAGCCCCTTCCTACACAACTGAGCTTTTTGAACTGGGGGTACCGGTTCTCGGCATCTGCTACGGTGCACAGCTCATGACTCACCTGTTGGGAGGCAAGGTGGGAACCGCACCGGTGAGAGAGTATGGTAAAATCGAGGTTACGGTGAAGAACGACACACCTCTTTTTGAGGGAGTGTCTGATAAGACCATCTGTTGGATGAGCCACAACGATTATATCGAGAAGCCGGCTCCGGGATTTGTAAACACTGCCTGGACTGACAACTGTCCCAGCGCAGCTCTGGAGAATAGAGATAGAAATCTCTATGCCACCCAGTACCATCCCGAGGTTCTTCACACACAGGAAGGAACAAAGATGCTGTCCAACTTCGTTCACGGCATCTGCGGCTGTTCCGATTCCTGGAGAATGGATACTTTTGTGGAGGACAGCATTAAAGCTATCCGGGATAAGGTGGGAGACGGCAAGGTACTCCTCGCCCTTTCCGGCGGCGTTGACTCCTCGGTGGCCGCAGGCCTTTTGTCAAAAGCCATCGGCAACCAGCTCACCTGCGTATTTGTGGATCACGGCCTCCTTCGCAAAAATGAGGGAGACGAGGTGGAGCAGGTCTTCGGCAAAGAAGGAAAATTCGACCTCAACTTCATCCGGGTAAACGCTCAGGATCGGTACTATGTAAAGCTTGCCGGTGAAGATGAGCCGGAGAGAAAGCGCAAGATCATCGGTGAGGAGTTCATCCGGGTATTTGAGGAGGAAGCAAAAAAGATCGGTGCAGTAGATTTTCTCGCTCAGGGAACTATCTATCCCGATGTCGTGGAGAGTGGTCTTGGCGGAGAGTCAGCGGTGATTAAGTCCCACCACAACGTGGGAGGTCTTCCCGACTATGTTGATTTCAAGGAGATCATTGAGCCCTTGAGAGATCTTTTCAAGGACGAGGTCAGAAAGGTAGGCCTTGAACTGGGGCTTCCCAGAGAGCTGGTATTCAGACAGCCCTTCCCGGGTCCCGGTTTGGGAATCAGAATTATCGGAGATGTCACTGCAGAGAAGGTGAGAATCGTCCAGGACTCTGACTTCATCTACAGACAGGAAGTAGACAAGGCGGCAAGAGAATACTTTGAGGCTAATGGGGTGGAGGCACCCTGGATGCCCAATCAGTATTTTGCGGCCCTCACTAACGTGAGAAGCGTCGGCGTAATGGGTGACGAGAGAACCTACGATTACGCGATCGCCCTGCGTGCTGTGAGAACTATTGACTTTATGACGGCGGAGGCAGCAGATATTCCTTTTGAGGTGCTGCAGATCGTTATGAACCGAATCATCAACGAGGTTAAGGGAATCAACCGGGTATTCTACGATATCACGAGTAAGCCCCCCGGAACGATAGAGTTTGAATAAATCGAGTTGCTTAAAAAAGCCAGTGTTTATGCGGGTTTCAGCGATTTCGATTAGTCTTTTGATAACAAATTGATAACAGTCATAGCAAGTGCCATTATTCTTGTTATCCAGTGGTTTAT
>JAQYAH010000052.1 GCA_029227635.1 Clostridiales bacterium | reverse complement strand
CTCGACAGTGGTGAACTTGGTATCGATAGGTGTGCGGAGTTGATCGTCCAATTATATTAGAAAAGCAGAAAATAGGAAGTAGAATAAAAAAGGCTCCTCACTACTGATTAAGTTCAGTGGCGAGGAGTTTTTTTATGCCTCAATGTCGAGTGTAGTACCTTATCTGCAGTTTCTTCATCGATAACTGCAATGCCATTCTTGATACGATGGCCAACTGATGCAATTTGTATGGATTATAATTATTTGCCAATGCTTGTAATCGCAAGCAAAAGCAAACATAATTAGAAAAAGGAGACGATATTTTGGCAAACAGTTATCGTAGAATTTCATTCTTTAAGCATTAAAGAGGTGAGTCCATTGGCCAACGCAATTACCGGAATCAGAATAATATGTTCCTTCGCATTACTGTTTTTCCCTACCCTCTCGGTTCCTTTTTTCATTTTATATATAACCGCCGGATTCACAGATATGATTGATGGAACCATAGCCAGAAAAACCGGTACCGCAAGTGAGTTCGGTGCCCGGTTTGATACGGCAGCAGATTTCATAATGGTAGCAATCTGTCTTATCAAACTCATTCCGATTCTGGATATTAAGGCCTGGATGTATTCCTGGATCGGAGTCATTGCCATGATCAAGGTGATAAACGTCATATCCGGGATTGTGGGACAAAAGAAATTCGTATCAGTTCACTCCGCGATGAATAAGATTACCGGAGGACTATTGTTTGTTTTGCCTTTGACGCTGCGAGCGATTGATATTCGATACAGCGGTGCAATCGTGTGCGCCGTGGCAACCGCAGCGGCTGTCCAGGAAGGGCATTACATAAGAACATTTAAAGAGAAAATCTGAGGTGTCAACATGGCAATGTGGAATCCCTGGAGAGGTTGTATAAGGTGTAGTGATGGGTGCCTGCATTGCTATATTCATAAAGGCGACTCAAAACGGGGCGTAGATACAGGCAAAATTGCTAAGACAAAAGACTTTGAAAAACCAATAGAGCATTATAAGAACGGAAAGCCCAAAATGAAATCGGGGCTCATTTATACCTGCTTTTCCACGGATTTCCTGATTGAGGAAGCGGATGAATGGCGCAAAGACTGTTGGAAAATGATAAAAGAGAGGTCGGATTGCACCTTTCTTTTTCTAACCAAGCGGATAGAGCGTTTCATGGAGTGTGTCCCGGAAGACTGGGAGGACGGCTACGACAATGTGGTGGTTGGGTGTACGGTTGAGAATCAGAAGAATGCGGATAGAAAGCTTTCTGTATTTCAGAAAATGCCCATCAAACACAAGTGTATTACTGCCCAGCCGCTGATTGAGAAAATCAATATTGAAAAATACCTTGATGATATTGAACTGGTGGTGGTTGGAGGTGAGTCGGACTATAATGCCAGACCCCTTGACTATGATTGGGTCCTGAGTATCAGGGAGCAATGCATCAGGAGAAATGTACCTTTTGAGTTCAGGCAGTGCGGAACGTATTTCATCAAAGATGGAAAAAAATACAAACTAAAGACAAAGGATCTGTGCTCTCAGGCGAGGAAGGCAGGAATTGATTTCAGAGCCAATAAAGATTGGTGGAAAGAATAGTATAGATAATCCTGACTTATCACTACTACGAAAAGGTGACAGCGAAGAATCCGCTGCCACCTTTTATGTTAATAACGTTGAGGAAAAATCGAACCACGGGAATCATTCCTTCTGGCGGAGCGTCGGTCTACCGGAGCCCCGCAGTGACTGCAGATCCAGACTCCGGCCGGAACGAAGCAGTCGCAGTATTCACAGTAGTAGTCCGGCATTGTGGAGGTATCATTTACCATGGTGGGAAGTCCATAGTTACCCACGCCGGATCCTCCCGGCAAGGAAGGGCGGACGGGTTTTGCCGGAGTATTTGCCACGGCGGAAGCTATCACGGTTTTTGCGACAGCAGTTCCGATTCTGTCGGAGCAGCGGTCCACTAATTCTGAGGCGATGGCCGCCCCTATAATCATTCCAAGCATAAACAGGCACCTCTCAAGCTATTGTACGGCGTTCCCAATTTTGCGATAGATCAAAAGAAGTTCATCAACCAGGCTGTGAATCTCGGAAGCGGTTTCCCGGGTAAGTCCAAGCCACAAAGCAATGTATTCCAGGAGCTGCTTCTCTGACTCGCTGAAATCTTCATCGCACATGGACAGAGCGTAGAGTTCAAGATAGATCTTTTTGCTGATGCTGTCCCCGGAGGCCTTAATAACATCCAGTGCATCCTCCAAAACCACCGGTTTAACAGAACCCCTATCAATATTCATCTCTTCAAGATACTGGGAAAGAAGGAGCTCTTCCTTTGAAGACAGAATGCCATCGGCGGAAATTACATCCAGAGCAATGGAATAAAAAGCATTCTTCTCCTCTATATTCAGAGAATTCAGAAACATGTGTGATCCTCCCTAAAACATACTGTATATAATATATCATTTGAGGAAGAGTGATAAAAGTTAATATTTTTACCAAAGCATTGACAAATGCAACTATTTAGAATAGTATCTAATTAGATAAACATCTAAACGGAATATGGGGTGGAACAATGAGCTTTAATGAAACAATGAAAGCCTTGTCGGATCCGACCAGAAGGGCGATTCTCAATCTTTTGAAGGAGAACACCCTGAGCGCGGGGGAGATCGCTTCCAATTTTGACATGACGGGAGCGACAATATCCCATCATCTTGCTCAGCTGAAGAAGGCGGAGCTGATACAGGAGACAAGACAGAAGAACTTTATTTTTTATACCTTAAACACATCGGTTCTGGAAGAGGTCATGCTTTGGCTGGCTGAACTGAAAGGAGGGTCTGAAGATGAGAGATAACAAAAGGACTATCATTATCACTACAATCGTATGTCTTATACCGGTGATCATGGGAATCATTCTCTATGACAAGCTGCCGGCTCAGATAGCAACTCACTGGGATTCTCAGGGAAATGTAAACGGAGTCTCAAGCAAATTTGTGGGAGCCATTGGTTTCCCGGCAATTCTTGCTGCACTAAACCTGTTGGTGCCTTTTTTTATGAGGACGGATCCAAAGTATGAGAACATGAATCCGGTTCTTAGGGGACTTTCACTCTGGATCATCCCGGTGGTTTCAATATTTGCCTCAAGTACTACCCTGGCGGCAGCGCTTGGATACAATGTTCGGGTGGAAGTTTTTGCCCCTATGCTCTGCGGACTGCTTTTTGTAGTGGTGGGAAACTATCTTCCCAAGACACGGCAGTCTTATACCATGGGAATCAAGCTTCCCTGGACCTTGAACAGTGAGGATAACTGGAACAAGACACACCGGCTGGCAGGGTTTGTCTGGGTAATCGGTGGAGTGATAACCATTGTATCGGCGTTTTTGCCGGTGGGAAGGTGGCTTTTCATGGCAGTGCTCGCGGGAATCATATTGATTCCGGTGGCATATTCATACCTATATTACAGAAAAGAAATCAGCGCAGGCAGATAGGAGCAGAAGATATATGGCAGAAGTAGTTGCGGTTTGCATTAGTGAAAGAAAAGGCATAGCAAAACATCCGGTTTCGGAGATCGCTCTCAAAGTGAATCACGGAATTGTGGGAGATGCCCATGCGGGAAAATGGCATCGTCAGGTTAGCCTCCTTGGGGAGGAGAGCGTGGACAAGATGAAGAAGGTCTTTCCGGACATTCCGGTGGGGGCTTTTGCAGAGAATATTTTGGTGAGGGGCCTCACACTCTACACTTTGCCGGTGGGAACCAGACTCTCGGTGGGGGAGACTTTGCTGGAGGTAACTCAGATCGGCAAGGAGTGCCACGCGGACTGCGCCATCAGAAAGCAGGTGGGAGACTGCGTGATGCCCAGGGAAGGTATTTTTGCAAAAGTCTTAAAGGAAGGAACCGTTCGCCCCGGGGACAGCCTGAAGGTGGTGAACGAGCCCCCCAAAAACATCCTGATCACCGGAGGAACGACTTTTGTCAGCCGGACGGCGGCAGAGTTTTTTCGGGACCGGGGATATGAAGTCTACTGTCTGAACCGAAACTCCAGACCTCAGGTGGAAGGTATCCATCTTATCGAAGCAGACCGTCACGATCTTGGGGACAAGCTGAAGAATGCTCCTTATTTCGATGGAGTTCTGGATATTACCGCCTATGACGAGAAGGATATAAATGATCTGCTGGATCATATTGGACCTTTCGGCAAATATATTTTCGTGAGCTCCAGCGCCGTATATCCGGATGACGGGGCGCAGCCTTTTACCGAGAAGTCGGAAGTTGGACCGAATCGATTCTGGGGGAAATACGGAACCGACAAGATCGAGGCCGAGAAGGCGCTGTTCTCCCGGGTGGAAAACGCCTGTGTCCTTCGTCCGCCCTATCTTTACGGTCCCTTAAACGGATTATACCGGGAGTCTTTCGTGTTTGACTGTGCAAAAGCAGACCGGGAGTTTTTCCTCCCCGGGGACGGCTCTATGAAAATGCAGTTTTTCCATGTGGAAGATCTTTGCCGGGTGATGGAAAAGGTTCTTTGCGGGGACACCGATGAACGTATTCTAAATGTTGGAAATGCTGAGAGCATAACTGTCAGGGAATGGGTTCGGCTCTGCTATGAAGCCATGGGAAAGGAGCCCATTTACCGGGAAGTGTTCGGGGACGTGGAGCAGAGAAAGTACTTCAGCTTCAGCAACTATGAGTATTTTCTTGACACAGCTCTCCAAAGAGCACTTCTCCCAGAGACCATACCTTTTGAAAAAGGCATACAGGAATCCGCGGCCTGGTATGAGAAGGAAGGTTCCATTGTGAACAAGAAGGACTACATTAGATACATCGATGAGTTCTTGAGAGATTGATAGAGAAGAAAAAAGAACCAAGGGTTGCCCTTGGTTCTTTTTTCTTGTTTTAATGGCTTGAGTGACCTGAATCCCTATATCTGCAAAGATGGTCTGCTTATTTGTTCTCCTCGTCGTAGGCCTTTCGCACCGCTCTTGCCAGCTGGTCTGCGCAGGATGTGTTTTTGTATCCGCAGGTGTTGCCTTTTAAGATCTCCTCGATCTTGCCCACGGTCATGCCGTCCACAAGTTTTGAGATTGCCTTTAAATTGCCGTCGCAGCCTCCAAAGAAGCTGATGTTTCTAACAACATCTCCCTCAAGATCGAAGGTGATGGACTGGGAGCAAACCCCCTGGGTTCTGTATTTGTACTGCATTTTGTTCCTCCTGAATTAATGAATTAATATATAGGTAAAAAGGGCGTTGAGGCCCATTGCTATGGCGTTGTGGGTTATGTGAAAAACCATATTCATGGCTAGGTTTCGCCGCTTCTCATAAAGGATGCCGAAGCCTATGCCCATGGCAACATAGCTTATGGCATTCAAAAGCTCTATGGTATCTCCCGCCAAAACATATTCGGATACGTGAATGAATCCGAAAACCAGGCTGGAGACGGCAATTGCCGGAACAGCTCCCAAAGGACGGATGAATCGGAAGATTATTCCGCGAAAAACCAGCTCTTCTGTGATGGGGCCTATTATGACAGCCACAATGATCATGGCAAAAGGAGCGGCGGAAGTCATATCGTTGACCAGCTCCTGGTTCTGGGAGATATCAAGGAGAACTCCGAAAGCTGTCTGAATTCCCACCTGTAAAAGGCTTCCCGCAAAAGAAATCCAGTAAAATGCCAGATAACCTCCGGACCACCATTTGATAAAGCTTTTGAAACCTCTTTTTCGGAGGTCTCTCAGATCCTCTATCAGAGCACCGTGGAGCAGCAAAAGCCCAAGTATAGCGGTAATAGAGTCATACATTGCATTGAAAAGAACCATCATCCCGTCGGGAGTCTGAATTCCCAGAAGTTCCGATAGCCATAGGGTGGGCTCAAGAAGAAGTACATTGCCAAGTAAATAAAAATATAAGGGGAGGATAAGAATTACCCCCACAATTCGTGTGGGAAGAGAGATCTTTCCAAATTTATAGTCGGCAAAAAGCTTCTTTCTCACGATGGGACCCTTATTCACGGGCGGCCTGACATTGGTATAAGGCATTTGATGAACATTTTCCGGGATGGGGCCAATATTTTGTCCATCCGAAGGGTTGTGCGGAGAATGATTGTATTTTACAGAATCCCGATCCAGAGGATCGTAGGGAATCATGTTATTGTTTGTCATATGTCATTTCCTTTTTGAGAAATCGATAACATCCTTATTACTATATCACTGAAACCAGGTCTAATCAATAAACACCAATTGCGCCAAAGTATTGGCAAACCGCCATTGTTTAGGAATAAATAATGCATTTTTCTTGACTTTACAAGGTCATCAAACTATAATAATTAAGCACGCATATGCGGGCTGATTTTTTTGCGCGTTAATTGATATGGTAATGCGTAGATCTGCTCCGTAAAGCGGCATACAACCAATCATTGAAACACAGGAGGTGAAACAGGAATGCCAACATTTAACCAGTTAGTAAGAAAGGGACGTGAGACAGCTGCTAAGAAGTCAACTGCACCCGCTCTTCAGAAGTCATACAACTCACTTCAGAAGAAAACTAATGATGCAGCTTCTCCTCAGAAGAGAGGTGTCTGCACAGCAGTTAAGACAGCTACACCCAAAAAACCTAACTCAGCTCTTAGAAAGATCGCCAGAGTACGTCTTTCAAACGGAATTGAAGTTACAAGCTACATCCCCGGTGAAGGACACAACCTTCAGGAACATAGTGTTGTTCTCGTACGTGGTGGTAGAGTAAAGGATCTTCCCGGTACTCGTTATCATATCATCCGCGGTACATTAGATACAGCAGGTGTTGCAAAGAGAAGACAGGCTCGCTCAAAGTACGGCGCTAAGAGACCTAAAGACGCAAAGAAATAATCAAAGTCGAATCACATAACTCTGATTGTTTAAGTGCTGGTATTTCATTCATCCGAACATAGATGAATCTGAAATTTCTCTAGCGCGAACACATATGAGAAATACAATGTGAGTACCGATGATTTAATGAACGGAAACCAGGAAGTTTCCGCATTCTGAAGGAGGGAAGTAACGTGCCACGTAAGGGACATTTACAGAAGAGGGACGTACTCGCTGATCCTATGTACAACAGCAAGGTTGTAACAAAGCTTATCAACAACATCATGCTTGATGGTAAGAAGAGCTGTGCACAGAAGATCGTTTACGGTGCGTTCGAGACAATTGAAGCAAAGACCGGAAAGCCCGCGCTTGAGGTTTTTGAGGAGGCTATGAACAACATCATGCCTCAGCTTGAAGTTAAGGCAAGACGTATCGGTGGTGCTACATATCAGGTGCCTATCGAAGTTAGACCTGACCGTCGTCAGGCTCTTGCTCTTCGCTGGCTCACACTCTTTTCACGCAAGAGAGGCGAGAAGACAATGGTTGAGCGCTTAGCCGGCGAACTTATGGATGCTGCAAACAACACAGGTGCAGCTGTTAAACGTAAAGAAGAAATGCATAGAATGGCTGAAGCAAACAAGGCTTTTGCTCATTACAGATTCTAATTGGAGGGTAAATCGTGGCTAATAGAGAATATCCGTTAGAGCGCACCAGAAATATCGGTATCATGGCGCATATCGATGCTGGTAAGACAACTCTTACAGAGCGTATCCTTTATTACACAGGTGTTAACTACAAGATCGGTAACACCCACGAAGGAAACGCAACAATGGACTGGATGGAGCAGGAACAGGAGCGTGGTATCACGATCACATCTGCTGCTACAACATGCCACTGGACCCTCGAGGATCACGCTAAAGCAAAGCCGGGTGCTCTTGAGCACCGTATCAACATCATTGATACTCCGGGACACGTTGACTTTACCGTTGAGGTAGAGCGTTCACTTCGTGTACTTGACGGTGCAGTTGGTGTATTCTGTGCTAAAGGTGGTGTAGAACCCCAGTCTGAGAATGTTTGGCGTCAGGCAGATACTTATAATGTACCTCGTATGGCATTCATCAATAAGATGGATATCCTTGGCGCTGACTTCTACAATGCTGTAGATCAGATCAGAACAAGATTAGGTAAGAACGCAATCGTTCTTCAGCTTCCCATCGGTAAGGAAGATGAGTTCAAGGGAATCATCGATCTGTTTGAGATGGAAGCATACATCTACAATGATGATAAGGGTGATGACATCTCAATCGTACCCATCCCTGAGGATATGGCTGATGAAGCTGAGCTTTATCACGATGAGCTCGTAGAGAAGATCTGCGAACTTGATGAGGACCTCATGATGATGTACCTTGAGGATGAGATCCCTTCAAACGAAGAGCTCAAGGCAGCTTTGAGAAAGGCAACCTGCGAGTGCACAGCTGTCCCCGTTTGCTGTGGATCAGCTTACCGCAACAAGGGTGTTCAGAAGCTCCTCGATGCAGTTGTAGAGTACATGCCTGCTCCCACAGACATCCCTGCTATCCAGGGTGTTGACATGGACGGCAATGAAATAGTTCGTCATTCATCTGATGAAGAGCCTTTCTCAGCTCTTGCATTCAAGATCATGACAGACCCGTTCGTAGGTAAACTCGCATACTTCCGTGTTTACTCAGGAACAATGAATTCCGGTTCCTATGTTCTTAACTCAACTAAGGGTAAGAAAGAGCGTGTTGGCCGTATCCTTCAGATGCATGCTAACAAGCGTCAGGAACTTGACAAGGTTTACTCAGGCGATATCGCTGCAGCGATCGGATTCAAGCTCACAACAACAGGTGATACTATCTGCGATGAACAGCATCCTGTTATTCTTGAGTCAATGGAATTCCCTGAACCCGTTATCGACGTAGCTATCGAGCCTAAGACAAAGGCTTCTCAGCAGAAGATGGGCGAAGCACTTGCTAAGCTCGCTGAAGAAGATCCTACATTCCGTCAGCACACAGACCATGAGACAGGTCAGACAATCATCTCCGGTATGGGTGAGCTTCACCTTGAGATCATCGTAGACCGTCTCCTTCGTGAATTCCATGTAGAAGCTAATGTAGGTGCTCCTCAGGTAGCATACAAGGAAACCTTCACAAAGACTGTTGATGTTGACAGCAAGTACGCAAGACAGTCAGGTGGTCGTGGTCAGTACGGACACTGTAAAGTTAAGTTCGAGCCCATGGATCCCAACGGTGAAGAGCTGTTCAAGTTTGAGTCAACTGTTGTCGGCGGTGCTATTCCCAAGGAATATATCCCTGCAGTTGGTGAAGGTATTGAAGAAGCTGCTAAGACCGGTGTACTTGGCGGATTCCCCGTGCTTGGTGTTAAGGCTACAGTATGGGATGGTTCTTACCACGAAGTCGACTCTTCAGAAATGGCATTCCACATTGCCGGTTCACTGGCATTCAAGGATGCTATGAAGAAGGCTGATCCTGTTCTCCTTGAACCCATCATGAAGGTTGAGGTTACAATGCCCGAGGAATACATGGGTGATGTAATCGGTGATATCAACGCAAGACGTGGTCGTATCGAGGGCATGGATGATGTCGGCGGCGGAAAAATCGTTCGCGGATTTGTTCCTCTTTCAGAGATGTTCGGTTACTCCACAGACCTTCGTTCCAAGACTCAGGGTCGTGGTAACTATTCAATGTTCTTCGAGAAGTACGAGCCCGTACCTAAGAACATTGCAGAGAAGATCTTAAACAAGGGAACAACAAAATAAGTCCTTGAAATATAAGGTTAGATAAAATATAATCAATTTAGTATTTCTTGAAATTTGGCCCCCGTTGTGGGCGTAGTTAAGGAGGAGATTCCAATGGCAAAAGAAAAGTTCAATAGAAGCAAGCCCCATTGCAATATTGGTACAATCGGTCACGTTGACCATGGTAAAACAACACTTACAGCTGCTATCACAAAGGTACTTTCTGAGAGAGTTGCCGGAAATGCTGCAGTTGATTTCGATAACATCGATAAGGCTCCCGAAGAGAAAGAGCGTGGTATCACAATTTCAACAGCTCATGTAGAGTATGAGACAGAAAACCGTCACTATGCTCACGTTGACTGCCCGGGACATGCTGACTATGTAAAGAACATGATCACAGGTGCTGCTCAGATGGATGGTGCTATCCTTGTAGTAGCTGCAACTGATGGTGTTATGGCTCAGACAAAGGAGCACATCCTCCTTTCTCGTCAGGTAGGCGTACCTTACATCGTTGTATTCCTTAACAAGTGCGACATGGTTGATGACGAAGAGCTCATCGAACTCGTAGAGATGGAAGTTACAGAGCAGCTCGAAGAGTATGAATTCGAAGGATGCCCTATCATCAAGGGTTCAGCTCTTAAGGCTCTTGAAGATCCTACAAGCGAGTGGGGCGACAAGATCATGGAACTCATGGCTGCTGTTGACGAATTTATTCCTGATCCTGAGAGAGATCTTGACAAGCCTTTCCTTATGCCTGTCGAGGACGTATTCACAATCACAGGTCGTGGTACAGTAGCTACAGGTAGAGTAGAGCGTGGTGTAATCCATGTTAACGATAAGGTTGATATCGTTGGTATCAAAGAAGAGAAGATGTCTACAGTTGTAACAGGTGTAGAGATGTTCCACAAGCTCCTTGACGAAGGTCAGGCTGGTGATAACATTGGTGCTCTTCTCCGTGGTATCCAGAGAACAGAAATCGTTCGTGGACAGGTTCTTGCTAAGCCCGGTTCAATCACATGCCACACAAAGTTCACAGCACAGGTTTACGTTCTTAAGAAAGAAGAAGGTGGACGTCATACTCCTTTCTTCAACAACTACCGTCCTCAGTTCTACTTCAGAACAACTGACGTTACAGGCGTAATCAACCTTCCTGAGGGAACAGAGATGTGCATGCCCGGCGATAACGTTGAGATGACAATCGAGCTCATCCACCCCATCGCTATGGACCAGGGTCTTACATTCGCTATTCGTGAAGGCGGACGTACAGTAGGTTCAGGCCGTGTTGTTTCTATCGTAGAGTAATCTTGTTTGATAGATCAATAAGTTAGTATTTATAAGGGTTCCAGATTTCGGTCTGGAACCCTTTTTTTCGATTTTTATTGCAATGATAGAATAATCCTCGTATAATCCTATAGTGTAGTGACGAATTAGCGCGTTGATGCTTTAGTGTGATAAAGTCACGTGAATAACAAGCTCTACAGTGCTTTTTGCATAAGAGATATTTTTTTAGAAAAGAGGAAGAAGAAATGCCAGAGATCAAATTTTACGCACAGAAGGCTGTGCCGGTTGAGATGCACAAAGTAAAAATCGTTCAGCAGCTCAACCTTTTACCTGTGGATGAGCGTGTCAAGAAGATGTATGAGGCCGGATTCAACACATTCCAGCTTCACAATGCGGATATTTTCCTGGATATGCTCACAGATTCCGGTGTTAATGCTATGTCTGATGAGATGCTGGCAGGAATGATGAAGCCGGATGACGCCTATGCCGGAAGTGAGTCTTTCTTCAGAATGAACAATAAGCTCACCGAAATGTTTGGTATCGACAACCTCCTTCCTGTTCACCAGGGACGTGCAGCAGAGAATGTGCTTGCAACAAGATTTGTTAAGCCCGGCAACTGTGTAATCATGAATTATCACTTCACTACTGCCAAGGCACACATTACGAGAGTAGGTGGTCACGTTGAGGAGCTTATCAGCGATGAAGGACTTCAGTCTCACAGCGATCTTCCTTTTAAGGGTAATATCGACCTGGAGAAACTGGAGAACTGCATCAAGAAGGAGACCCCCGAGAACGTTGCCTTCTTGAGACTGGAAGCCGGCACAAACCTTGTAGGCGGCCAGCCTATCTCTTATCAGAACATGAAGGATGCCACAGATATTGCGAAGAAGTACGGCATTCTCACTGTACTTGACGCTTCCCTTCTTCAGGATAACCTCTACTTCATTAAGACAAGAGAAGAGGCCTTAAAGGATGTGGACACCAGAGAGATCATGAGAATGATTGCAGATCTCTTTGACATGATCTACTTCTCAGGCCGTAAGTTCGGTTTTGCCCGCGGTGGCGGCATCCTTGTAAGAGATGCTGAACTCTACCATTCCATGGAAGATCTCATTCCTATGTTTGAGGGCTTCTTAACATACGGTGGAATGTCTGTAAGAGAGATCGAAGCTATGACTGTTGGATTTGAGGAATCTGTAAATATGGATGTTATCTCCCAGGCTCCTCAGTTCATCAAATACTGTGTAGATGGCCTTGTGGACTACGGAGTACCTGTAATTACCCCTGCCGGAGGTCTTGGTGCTCACCTCGATGCAGCTGCAATCTGCAGCCATATTCCTCAGGATCAGTATCCCGCAGGTGCTCTTGTATGTGCACTTTACATCTGCGGCGGTATCCGAGGCATGGAGAGAGGAACCCTCTCAGAGGAGAGAAACCCGGATGGAAGCGAGAGATTCGCTTCAATGGAGCTTGTTCGTCTTGCGTTCCCTCGCCGAGTATTCACTCTTTCACAGACTGAGTATGCTATGGACAGAGTTAAGTGGCTTTATGATCACAGAGACCTTATCGGTGGACTTAAGTTTACTCACGAGCCTGCAACCCTCAGATTCTTTACCGGAAAGCTTGAGCCGGTTTCAGATTGGCCTATCAAGCTTGCAGAGGCTTACAAAGCTGATTTCGGTGCAGATCAGTAATATTCTTGTATATCGTATTTCATTTGACCCGTCGAAGACACCGGTTTTCGGCGGGTCTTCTTATGTCTATACAAAGCGAGGGTTTTTTAGTATATTATGATTAGCTGTTTGTGCGAATCAGGAGGTAATAAATGAATAACACAAATGACAACATTAATGCTGTTCTCGCAAAGTTTTGCCTGGATGGACAGGTTTCATCTGTGAGACCTTACGGGGAAGGCGTTATAAACAAGACTTACATCGTGGAGACTGAGTCAGGGAGCCGGTATATTCTCCAGAAACTTAACGAGAATGCTTTTAAGAATATTCCGGCGATCATGGAGAACATCGAGGGTATCGCCCGTTTTCTCAAAGAGAAGAAGGGGGAGGAGATGCCTGTTCTGGAGCCGGTCTATACTAAAGATGGAAGCAGCTACTATAAGGATGAGGATGGATATTTCAGAGTGACTCCTTTTGCGGAGGGAACCATCTGTCTTCAGGCTCCGGAATCCCTGGAGGATTTCTATCAGTGTGCGGTGGGCTTCGGAAGATTTATCTCCGACCTGGCGGATTACCCTGCCGCGAGCCTCAACGAGACTATCCCCAATTTCCACAACACGAAGGACCGCTACCGGATCTTTAAGGAGACCCTGGCAAAAAATCCGGCGGGAAGAGCCGCAAGTGTTGAGAAGGAGATAAGTTTCCTTTTGGACAGAGAGGAGGAGATGTCCCGGCTTTCTATGTACATGGAGTCGGGGGTACTTCCGGTGCGAGTTACTCACAATGATACTAAGCTTAACAACCTTTTGCTTGATGCAAAAACAAGAACTCCTAAGTATGTCATCGATCTGGACACGGTAATGCCGGGACTCAGCCTTTACGACTATGGCGACTGTATCCGATTCGGTGCCAACACTGCAGCGGAGGATGAACCGGACACCGACAAGATCAGCCTCGATCTTGAGCGTTTCCGGGTGTTCACCGAGGGCTTTGCAAAAGCCTGCCCCAACCTTACGGATAAGGAGTATGAGCTTTTGCCTCTTGGGGCGAAAACCATTACCTGCGAGTTGGCCTGCCGCTTTTTGACAGACTATCTCGACGGGGACAACTATTTTGCAACCAGATATGACGGTCACAACCTGGTGAGAGCCAGAGCCCAGATGAAGCTGGTGGCTTCCATGGAAGAGAAATGGGAGGAGATGAACCGGATCGTCAGCGAAGTGAGAGGTAAGGAGTGACAGGAATGAAATATTTAGGTATAGAGTTCGAGATGAAGAATAAGCCGGTGCTGGATCCGGAGTTTATTCCTTTTGGACCCTGGATGAACGCATATCTTGAAGGGGCCGAAAGACCTATCCGCATTGCGGTGGAAAGGGAGCAGGGGAAGATCTCTGTTTTTGAGGGTAAGCTTCGGGGAGAAGAGTTCCGGGAGGCCAACCTTAGATTTCTGGATCGCTATGTCAAGTTCCTGCTCTGGGGAGTAGGCGGATTCAAAGTGACCATCTGTGGCTGTGATGAGGAAGTAAAGCACCTTCAGGAGGCCTATGTGGAGAACGGAGAGAGAGGCTTCGATGTGGGATTTATGCAGGATGTGTATGAGCGTCCTTTTGAGATCGTGACCTGTGGAGAGGAGGATTTCCCTGAAGCCAACGAGTCTGCGGTTTCCGTTGGAGGCCACATGGAAGGCTGCCGTATCGGTTTTGACGCCGGAGGATCCGATAGAAAGGTATCCGCGGTCATCGACGGAGTTTCTGTTTACTCAGAGGAGATCGTATGGCATCCCAAACTTTCCGAAGATATTCAGTATCAGTTTGACGGAATCGTTGAATCTTTTAAGACTGCGGCATCCAAGATGCCAAGGGTGGACGGCATCGGAGTCAGCTCCGCCGGAGTGTTTATCGGCAATGCGCCCATGGTTTCTTCCCTTTTCGTGAAGATTCCCCGGAAAGACCGGGATCTTGTAAAAACTGTCTATGACAGAGCGGCCCTGGAGATCGGAGATGTGCCCATTGTGGTTGCCAACGACGGTGATGTTACCGCCCTGGCAGGCTCCATGAGCATGGGGGTTGCCCCGGTAATGGGTATCGCCATGGGTACCAGCGAGGCCGGGGGATATGTAAATGCGGACAGAAACGTGCTGGGCTGGTTTAACGAGCTGGCTTTTGCCCCGGTAGATTTAAATGAGAAGGCTATGGCAGATCCCTGGTCCGGAGATACCGGCGTGGGAGCAACCTATTTTTCTCAGGACAGCGTTATAAAGCTCGCTCCCAGGGCGGGAATTGAGCTGGATGAGAGTCTCACTCCTGCGGAGAAGCTGTCCTATGTTCAGAAGTTAATGGAGGAAGGAAACAAGGGAGCGGAGGAGATCTTCACCTCCATTGGCACTTACCTTGCCCACACACTGGTTCTCTACAGCAACTTCTATGATCTGAAGTACGTGCTGATCCTTGGCCGGGTGGCTTCCGGCACCGGCGGTGAGAAACTGATCGAGGAGTGCAACAGGGTGCTTAAGGATGAGTATCCGGCTTTTGCGGAGCAGATCACAGTTATGCTGCCCGATGAGAAGATGCGCCGTGTGGGACAGTCGGTGGCAGCAGCCAGCCTTCCCGCATCAAAATAGAAAAGAGGTAGACTATGTTATTTGTCAATGCAAGAATCTTCACCGAAGACGGTTTTAAGGAAGGAAACTTCAGAACCGAAGGTGAGAGATTTTCTGAAATATTCTGTGATTCCATTCCCGGAGCCGGGGAAGAGGTGGTTGATCTTCGCGGGGCAAAAGTTATCCCCGGACTCATCGACGTTCACACCCACGGAAACTCCGGGGCGGACGTGTCCGACGGAGACCCGGAGGGGATCCGAAAGATGGCCGCTTATTCCGCAAGGGAGGGAATCACTTCTTTTGCACCGGCCACAATGACACTCCCCTACGAGGTTCTGGACAAGGCTTTTAAGGCGGCAGCGGATTTTTGCCGGGAGATGCCAAAAGGACATGCAAGGCTCCTCGGAATCCAGATGGAGGGACCTTTCTTTTCCGAAAAGAAAAAAGGCGCTCAGAACGGCGCCTATCTGAGGCTGCCGGATTTTGAGGCTTTTGAGAAACTTTATAGGGACAGCGACGGCATCGTCCGCATTGTGGATGTGGCCGCGGAACTGGAAGGCGCGGTGGAATTTACCGAGAAGGCGAAGGAGCTTTGTACAGTTTCCATCGCTCACTCCGATGCCAACTACGAGGAGGCCTCGGCGGTTTTTGAGGCAGGGGCGACGCACCTGACCCATCTTTTCAATGCAATGCCTCCAATTCACCACAGAAAGCCGGGCACCATAGGGGCGGCTTCCGAGAATGACAAGGTGGTGGCGGAGATCATCTGCGACGGTTTCCATGTTCATCCCAGCTCTATTCGCATGGCGTTTAAGCTATTCCCGGGTCGGATCTGCCTTATCTCCGATTCCCTCAGATGCTGCGGAATGCCCGACGGAGAGTACGAGCTCGGGGGACAGCAGATCTTCCTCAATGGGGGAGTGGCAAAGCTGGCCGACGGAACCCTGGCGGGTTCAGCATCCAACCTTTACAAGTGCATGCTCAATGCCATCGAGTTTGGAATTCCTGAGGCGGTGGCGATAACCGCAGCTACCCTGACTCCGGCAAAAGAAATCGGCCGGGAGGATCTGGTGGGCTCCATCGAGGCCGGAAAATATGCTGACTTCGTGGTTTGCGGAGAGGATCTGGAGCGAAAGGAAGTATATCTTGGAGGCTCAAAGCTTTAGGTTGACAGCATCAACTCAAGGTATTAGTATAGCAATGTAACTGAATAGAAAGTTCTTCGGGGCAGGGTGACACTTTTGACAAGGAAGTGAATTCCCGACTGGCGGTAGAGTCCGCGAGCCTTGTTTTTGCAGGGTTGAATCGGTGACATCACAAGATGAATTCCGATACCAACAGTAAAGTCTGGATGAAAGAAGAGAAACATATCTTTTTTTGGCGTGCAGCTTAAGGCCCCGATCTATTTTTGATCGGGGCTTTCTTTGTAGTAGCAAAGAGCCGGAAAGAGGCAAAGAAGAACTTTCATTTTTCAAAATGAAAGGAGCAACAAATGAAAACCAGGAAACTTAACGCAAAAACAATAGCTTTTATCGGAATGCTGGGAGCCCTCGCAGCGGTACTCATGTTTGTGAATGTGCCCATCCCCTTCGTTCCGCCTTTTTACAGACTGGATGTGTCTGAGCTGCCCGCGCTTTTTGCAGGATTCTTTCTCGGTCCCGTTGCCGGTATCATCGTAACCGCGATAAAGATCGTTATCTATACTCTCGTTGCGGGAACCAGCACCGGTTACGTGGGTGAGGCGATGAACTTTGCCGGAGCTGCGGTTTTTGTAGTTGTGGCAGTGCTTATCTATAGAGCACACAGAACCAAGAAGGGAGCGATTGCAGCTCTTACCGTTTCTTCCGTAGTGTGCAGTATCGTGTGGATCTTCTACAATGCTTACATTGCCTTCCCTCTCTACACAAAGGTAATGGGTATTCCCATGGAAGCCCTTGTTCAGATGGGAACCGCCGTTAATCCTCTCATCAAGAGTGAACTCACATTCATGCTCTTCGGCGTATTTCCTTTTAACCTTATTAAGCACGGCGTTACCAGCGTTATCACTTTCCTTGTATACAAAAAAGCCTCAAATGTCCTTCGGGGAATGCTTGGAATTGAGGATTAATTAATCTATAATAATCTGATGAATATTTTTTGATCTCGGAGGCATTATGGAAGATTACATTGTCAGAGGAATAGCGGCGGAGGGCGAAGTCAGGGCTTTTGCCATCCATTCAAACAGCATGGTGGAAGAGGCCAGAAGACGACATGACACCTCACCGGTGATGACGGCGGCCCTTGGAAGACTCTTGTCTGCGGCTTCCATGATGGGAGCAATGCTCAAGGAGGAGAAGGCCCTCATCACTCTTCAGATTCAGTGCGATGGTCCGGCGGAAGGGCTCATTGCCACCGCGGACAGCCAGGGTAACGTCAAGGGATTTGCTACATCCCCGAAGGTGGAAGGTACCTTAAAGGCCCCGGGCAAGCTGGATGTGGGGGCGGCTATCGGCAAGGGGAGCCTTAGAGTGACTAAGGATATCGGCCTTAAGGACCCTTATGTGGGACAGTGTGATCTGGTCACCGGAGAGATCGGTGACGATCTGGCCTACTATTTTACCATGTCGGAGCAGACTCCCTCGGCGGTAGGACTTGGAGTACTGGTGGATACAGATTGGACCGTGAAACAGGCGGGAGGTTTTATCCTTCAGCTCATGCCGGGAGCCACAGAGGAGGTAATCTCTGCACTGGAGAACAACCTTGGCAAAATCAAGTCGGTGACCGCCCTCATGGAGGAGGGCTTAACTCCCGAGGAGATATTGGAGAAGCTTCTGGGAAATCTGGATCTGGAGATCCTGGATCGGATCCCGGTGGAATTTAAGTGTGACTGCTCCAAGGAGAGAGTGTCCAGGGCATTGGCGGCCATAAGTCATAAAGACCTGGAGGAGATGATCGAGTCCGGGGAGACAATTAAGGTGAAGTGTGATTTTTGCAACACCGACTATGAGTTCACTACCGGAGAACTCTCAGAAATCAGAGACAGTCGCCAAAGCGACGGGAGGTAGTTTTAGATGGTAAGAATATTGTCCGATTCCGGATGTGATATGACTCTTGAGTATGCAAAGTCTTTGGGGGTGGAGATAGTTCCGCTCAAAGTCAGCTTCGGAGACGAGCTCTACAAGGATGCCTACGATATTGATCACGATACTTTTTTTGAGAAACTGATCGAGTCTGACGTGCTGCCTCAGACCAGCCAGGTCACTCCTTTTGAATATGAAGAATTCTTTGCAAAAGGAAATGAGGAGGATGAGATCATCTGCATTACCATTTCCTCAAAGCTTTCCGGCTGCTACGGCAGTGCGGTCATTGCCGCAGAGGATAGCAACCGGAGCGTTTTTGTGGTGGACAGCCTAAACGCCTGTGTGGGACAGAGGATCCTGGTGGAGAGAGCGGTTCAGCTCAGAGATGAAGGCCTTTCGGGAGCCGAGATCGCAAAGGCTCTTGACGAGGAGAAGAAGAATATCCGGATCATCGCTCTTCTGGATACTTTGGAATATCTGAAGAAGGGAGGAAGAATCTCCGCGGCGGCAGCCATGGCAGGCACTTTCCTCTCCATCAAGCCGGTTATCTGTATTTCCGAGGGTGAGATCAAGGTTCTTGGCAAAGCCAGAGGTTCAAAGAATGGCTGCAACATGCTCACAGAGTTTATCAAAAAGGAAGGCCCCATAAGCTTTGACAAGCCTTTTTGCCTTGCCTACTCCGGCCTTTCCGACAAGACTTTGAGGAAATATATCAATGACTCAGCTGCTCTTTATGAGGACAGGGTAGAAAAAGAAAAGCTTCCTATCAGTTCAATAGGAAGCGCAATCGGAACCCATATAGGGCCCGGGGGAATTGCGGTTACTTTCTTCGTATAGCAAAAACCCCGGAAACATATTTATATCTGATCATCAGGCGGTCTTTACGTGAGATCCGGAACCACCGGATTATTCATGTGGAGGCCGCCTTTGTCGGTAAAAAAGTCCTCCATGTCAATGGATGCCTGAGTAAGTTCGTACTTCAGATCCGAGGCGGACAGGCGTATAGCTCCGTGTCCCATAACAATGATCTGCTCCAGCCGGTCTGAAGTGGCAACATAGACCCTGTGTTCCCCGGCGATCTCTTTTGTGGCCTTTTCGATGTAGGAGTCCGCAGTCTCGGCTTCCTTGGTGTAGACCACGTAGATGTTCCGGCGTTTTTCTACGGAGCCGGGGCTTCCTTTTACCTTGTAGGCATCAAAAACGCAGATCACCGTCTGCTGCTTAAAGCCCTGGTAGTTGGAGAGGATCTCAATGAGAGCCTCCCTGGCGGCATTCATATCCCTGTCCGAGAGACTTTTCAGTTCGGAAAAAGCATGAATGATGTTGTAGCCGTCCACCAGCAGGTACTCCTTTTTGGGGCGGGGAACTTTAACCGGTTTTTTGGGAACTGCTTTTGCAGCCTTATCCTCGGTGGAGCCGTAGCTGACTTTTCCATAGGAGTTTATATTTCCCCAATTTCGATTCTTTATGGGACCGAAGGTCCGGGTGAAGATCTCGTTGAGCTCCTTATCTGCAGCAAGGGAGCCGTCGTAGCCGGAGTAGCTAGAAGCGGGGGCCTTTGCCGAAGGGGTGACAGTTACGGCAGGAGTATCCTTCTGAGCTTTTTCTGCTTCTTTAAGTACCGGATCCTCCACATGCGCCTTCGCGCAGACTTCATACCAGGGAACGATGAGCCCCGCTCCGTGGGAGCAAAAGACCGAATCCGGAGTGTCGGCGGGATCCGCCAGAGGGTCATACCCCATCTCTGTGATCACTTCCTCCTCATTGTGGCAGATATCGTAGCCCTTGAGCCTGAGGGAGAGCCGGCCCTTGCCTCCGGTGTAGGCATTGACTTCACAGACATATTCCCGCATTTCGGAGACGGGAGCCTCCCCGGTGAGGATGGCGTTGTCCCCCTCATATTCGGGAGGATCGAAGGAACCGGACATGCGCTTTATGTCCGACATGGCCCGGCCCAGGGTCTCCCCGGGTATCTGAAGCCGGAAAGAGTACCAGGGTTCCAAAAGCCGGCTTTTGGCATTCATAAGGCCCTGGCGCACCGCCCGGTAGGTGGCCTGGCGGAAATCTCCTCCCTCGGTGTGCTTCACGTGGGCTTTTCCCGCGGTGACAGAGATCTTCATGTCTGTTATGGGGGAGCCGGTGAGGACTCCCCGGTGGATCTTTTCTTCCAGGTGGGTGAGGATCAGCCGCTGCCAGTTGAGATCCAGCTCATCCTCGCTGCAGAGGCTGTCAAAGGTCAGGCCGCTTCCCCTCTCCCCGGGGGTCAACAGCAGGTGGGCCTCGGCGTAGTGCCTTAAAGGCTCAAAGTGGCCGATTCCCACAGAAGGTGCCTCAATAGTTTCTTTATACATGATGTTCCCGGGACCAAAGGTCACCCTCAGGTCGTACCGGTCTCGAAGGATCCTCTGAAGGATCTCCAGTTGCACCGCCCCCATGAGCTGCATATGAATCTCCCCAAGGGCCTCGTCCCAGATAACTTTCAGCATGGGGTCTTCCTCCTCGAGCTGGCGAAGCTGAGAAAGTGCCTTGTTAACGTCGGCTTTTTCAGGGAGATACACCCGGTAGGTGAGTACCGGCTCCAAAATGGGGGTGGAACCCTCCGGCTCGTTTCCGAGAGCCTCTCCGGAAAAAGTCCGGGTAAGCCCCGTCACGGCACACACAGTCCCCGGGGAAACTTCCTTGTTAAGGGTGTAGCCGCTGCCGCTGTAGATCCGAAGCTGATCGGCTTTCTCCTGCCAGATCTGACCTGAGGGAACCGGCCGACCCTTGACATCCAGGTGCCCCTCATTGGTGAGGACGGCCTTGACCTTCAAGGTTCCCCCGGTGACCTTAAGCCAGGTGAGACGGTTTCCGTTTTCGTCTCTCGAGATCTTGTAGACCCGGGCGGAAAAAGGCTTGCAGCTATGTTTTGCCGGATCCCAGCTCTCGGTAAAAGTCTCAAGCCCCCAAAGGAGATTGTCCACTCCCGTGAGCTTTAAGGCGGAGCCGAAAAAGCAGGGGAAAAGCTTCCGCTCCCGAATCAGGGGAATCAGATCCTTCGGCGCAAAAACCCCGGTCTCAAGAAACTGTTCCAGGGCGGATTCGTCGCAGTAGGACACATTTTCAAAAAATTCCGGGGAACCATATTCTGAAAAATCCACACAGTTGTCGGTGAGAGCCTGAAGCTGAACCAGGAGTTCTTTCTTTGAAAGCTCGCTGATATCCATCTTGTTTACAAAAATAAAAGTGGGGACCCGGTACTGCTTTAGAAGCCGCCACAAAGTCTCCGTGTGACCCTGGACTCCGTCGCTTCCGCTCACCACCAGAATGGCATAATCCAGCACTTTGAGGGTCCGCTCCATCTCCGCGGAAAAATCCACGTGTCCCGGGGTGTCAATAAGCTGGATACAGAGGTTTTCCCGCTCTAAAAGGGCATTTTTTGAAAAAATGGTGATGCCTCGCTCCCGCTCCATGAGGTCAGTGTCCAAAAAAGCGTTCCCGTGGTCCACCCGGCCAAAGTTCCTGATCTGTCCCGAAGTGTACAAAAGGGCCTCCGAGAGAGTGGTTTTTCCGGCGTCAACGTGGGCTAAGATACCCACGGACAGTTTCAGGTCGTTATATTCCAAATCAGTTACCTCCAAATTGTCGTTTCACAATCGAAATCAGGAGAGGAGAATGTCCTCTAAAAGCTGAAGATTCCGATCGGAGTTCTCCGTCTCCCGGCAAAAGCGCCAGGTGATAGTTATGAGAGTCTCCATAGGATCAGAGTCCGGCTCATCCAGAACCGCGGTTTTGAGGAAAAGGAAGAGCCAGCGGACCATGTACACCGCAAAAGCGGCTTTTGCGTAGATAAGGTCGTCATAGACCCCTCCGCAGAAGTAGACATAGATGAGAGAGGATAGGATCTGCTCTCCCGCAATTGAAAGGGTCTCCCCATCGCTGTACCGGGAAAAATCAAGGCTCTCATCCCAGGGACTCTCCTCCCCGGCGTCAAACATCACATTCCAGGTGCGATCCAGCACCCGGATAAAGCTTCGATCCAGTCTCTCAAGAGCGTAGAGCCCGTTATATAGGCGGCGGGACTCCTCAAAAGTTTCCTCCGGTACCTCCAGGGCATCCATATCCTCCCAGAGAGAATCCATCTCGAAGATCCGATCCTCGTCCAGGTATTCCTGCATCTTTGCGGCCCCGAAAAGGATCAGATCCAGACGGCGCCTTAGAGGAAGCTCCCTGTCATGGCAGATTTCAAAGATCTTATCCCTGGCATAAAGCAGCTTGTCATAGAGAAGATCGTCAAATTCATCAAAATCGTCAGGAGTCTCATCCTCCTTGGTCAAAAGGCTGAGGGGCGTTTGAGAAGTGAGAGTCTGCCTTGCCACCACCGGGCAGGCAAGGGAGAGGGAGTATTCCCTGACCCCATCAAATTCCTCCACATGCCGGGGAAACATCCGGCAGGTCTCACAAAGAGCCTCCTCTCCAAAAGCAGACTGAAGCCGGCAAAGACCCGACTCATCTAAAAGGGCGCAGCGGCGGTCTTTTTGCTTAAAAATCTGATTCTTGTAATCGATGGAGTCTCTAAGATAATCCCCAGTCGCTCCGGGGAGAGACTCGTATCGGGCGAGAGAGTCATCATCTATATATATCTCCCAGCCGCTGCAGCAGTCGGCGGGGCATTTGTCTGCAATACATCTGAAAAAGTCATAATCAGCCTGTCTGACATGAAGCATTTGTTAAGCCTCCGAAAAGAAAATTAAAAGGTTTGTTAACACAAAAAGAATATCATTATTATTTAAAAAATGGTATCATAAAAAAGATGCGGGTAGTCCGCAATATCTAAAAAAAGGAGTGAAAATCATGCCGAAAGATCCGGTAATGCTTTTAAGCTTTTTGAATACACAGCTCAGAGACAGATACAGCTCTCTCGACATCCTCTGCGAGGATCTCAATGCCAGCAATGAGGAGATCATTCGCAAGATGAAGATGATCAACTACGAGTACAGCAGAGAACTGAACAAGTTCATTTAAGGAAGCCGGTGTTATTTTGAAATACGATTTTACATCAATAATCGACAGGCGAGGCAAGGATGCCATTGCGGTGGACGCCATCGGAAGGTCCGTCTTTTTTGCAAAAGCGCCTTCAGCCCCTAAAGAGGGCTTCGATGTTATCCCAATGTGGGTGGCAGACATGAATTTTGCTACCGCGCCTTCAATTACCGAGGCCATCATCAACAGGGCAGAGCATCCCATGTTCGGGTATTTCTATCCCTCGAAAGAGTACTATGACTCTATCATCAACTGGCAAAGGACCCGAAACAAAGTGGAGGGTTTAAAATCTGAGAATATCGGTTACGAGAATGGAGTACTTGGCTGCGTGAATACTGCCATCAAGGTCTTCACACAGCCGGGAGATAAGGTGCTGGTCCACAGTCCCACCTATATCGGCTTTACTCACAGTCTGGAGTACACTAACAGAGAGGCAGAACTCTCACCATTGTACCGGGACTTTGAAGGGGTCTGGAGAATGGATTATGAGGATATGGACCGAAGGATTAAGGAGAACCATATTAAACTTGCCATTTTCTGCAATCCCCACAACCCCTGCGGAAGAGTTTGGGTACCCTGGGAGATAGAGTAGGCCATGGAGGTCTATGCCGCCAATGACGTGATAGTCCTCTCTGATGAGATCTGGTCAGATATCATCCTCAACGGAAACCGGTACACTCCCACCCAGAGTGTCAGCGAGGAAGCAAGAAACCGCACCATCGGAATCTATGCTCCCAGCAAGACTTTCAACCTGGCGGGATTGATCGGAAGCTACCATATAATTTACAATCGGGAGCTGAAGAAGGCCATCGATGTGGAGGCCAGAAGCACCCACTACAACAATATGAATGTTCTCTCCATGCACGCCCTTGTGGGAGCCTACAAGGAGGAAGGCATGGAATGGGTGGATGAACTCTGTGAGGTGCTGAGCGGCAATATCAATTACGCTTATGAGTTTATCTGCAATAATTTTGAAGGAGTGTCCACTGCTAAACCCGAGGGTACCTACATGATGATGCTCCACTGTGAGGAGTTCTGCAAAAGCCGGGGTCTCACCATTGAACAGCTGATCCATAGGGGCTGGGACGTGGGAGTAGCCTGGCAGGAGGGTGCACCTTTCCATGATCCCTGGGGAGTGCGTATGAATTTTGCGCTGCCTTATTCCAGAGTCGTGGAGGCAATGGACCGGCTTAAGAAATACGTTTTTATTTAACTGATTAGATACATGACTATTTGAGGGGTATTGACATGATAAGACATAATGATGAATTCAAAGTAGAGATCAGAGAACACATGAGAGGCGGCGCCGGACAGGTGGTTGTTACCAACTTTGTGGACAAGGAAGAGCTTCACAATAATGCCCGCCTTTTTGGACAGATCACCCTTGAGCCCGGCTGTGAAATCGGAGTTCACGAGCACAACGGGGAGAGCGAGATCTTCTTCTTCGAGGAAGGCAGCGGAATCTATATCGACAACGGAACCGAAGTAAATGTTAAGGCCGGAGATGTAGCCATCTGTGGACCTGGAGAGAGCCACGGCGTTATCAACAATACTGAAAGTACACTGAAGTTTGTAGCCCTTATCGTACTTAAGTAGAATGCTGTGACAGGATCCGGGGATAATGAATAATA
This sequence comes from Clostridiales bacterium, assembly GCA_029227635.1. Taxonomy (GTDB): domain Bacteria; phylum Bacillota; class Clostridia; order Lachnospirales; family Lachnospiraceae; genus SUG1684. The sequence goes on along the minus strand of JAQYAH010000052.1, from coordinate 4,116 downwards.
ACCAGAAATCAAACTATATTTTGGGCCTTGACGGGCTGAGAGCCGTGGCGGTGCTGGCGGTACTTTTCTATCATCTGAGACTTCCCTATGCCAACGGTGGTCCCGCCGGTGTGACAGTATTTTTTGTATTGTCCGGTTATCTCACTGTGGCAAAGCTCGTTCAGGAATATGACAACAACGGAAGAATAAGCGTGGGAAGATTCTGGGTCAAACGTGTAAGACGTCTCCTTCCCTCGGTAGTGGCAATGGCCTCAGTGACCATCTTCCTCACCGCCATCTTTAAGAGGGTGCTTTTCACCAAGGCAGTGAGAGAACTGGTTTCGGTGATCTTTTGCTTTTCCAACTACCGGCAGATCCTTTCAAATGCGTCCTACTTCCAGAATCAGGGAGCTCCCTCACCTTTCACCCACTGCTGGTCTCTGGGTGTGGAGGTTCAGTTCTACATCCTGATTCCTCTGCTTATGATCCTTTTGCTCAAGTTTGCGGATCGGAAGTGGGCCGGAAGAGTGCTCCTTTTTCTGGGGGCAATATCGGCGATTCTGATGATCGTGCTTTTCAAGCCGGCGGAGGATCCCACCAGGATCTACTACGGAATCGACACCCGGCTTTTTTCCTTTCTTTTCGGAGGAGCCCTGGCTATCTACGGCGATGACGAGAGGCTGAACCGTGTGCCTGATTTGTATCGGGAGATCCTTGGAGGTGCAGGACTCTTGCTCCTTCTCGTGATGATGATATTTGTAAAAGGCGGATCTCCTTTTATGTACAGAGGAGGACACCTTCTCATAACCATCTTTTGCATGCTCTACATTTACGGAGTTACAGGGGAGCGGACAATCCTTGGCAAGGTCATGAGCGCTGCCCCGTTTAGGTGGTTGGCGAATATTTCTTTTGCCCTTTACCTGTGGCACTATCCGGTGATCATTTTTATCAGCGGCGGAATGAAGTCCTCCGTTGGAATCGTGATTCTGGAGATCGCCCTGTCCTTCGCTCTTGCTATCCTGTCCTACTATGTGATAGAAATGGCTTTCAAGAACAAGACAGCGGACAAATATTTTAACCGGGTAAGAAGAGCCATTCCGGAGCTTTTTTCCGGGGACAGAACCAGACAGCATAAAGCTTTAAAGAAACTTAGGGGCTTTATTGTGATTCTGGTGTTTGAACTCGTTGTGATCTGTTTTGCCCTTTTCATGCCAAGAAGAGAGGTCTCCACCGGACCGGAAAGCGGCAAGAAAGTGGAGAAGGGGCTTTTCGATGACACGGTGAAGGCGGCAACTAAGGCCGGCCAGTACGTTCAGGGCCGGACTCCGGATGATGCCATCTGCAAAAGCAAAAAGATCCTCTACATCGGCGATTCCATCTCTGTGGGTGCCTCCGACTGGCTCTATGAAGCCTTCCCGGAGATGACCCTCGACGGAGAGGTGGGAAGAACCCCCATGGCCGGAGTGGACGTGCTGGCAGAGTATCTGAATGTCAAGGGCTGGACGGGAGATGCCATTGTCTTCGAACTTGCCTCCAACATGTGGCTTCAGGAGTCTCTGGATGAGTTTTACAACATGCTTCCCCAGGGAGCAAAACTTTTCCTTGTGACCTGCAGGGCCCCCTACACTGACTGGCAGGATCAGAATAATGCGGAGATCTATGATTTTGCAGAGACTCACCAGAACGTTTATGTGATCGACTGGTACGGAATAAGCAATGACCACAGCGAGTATTTCGCAGAGGATGCGACTCATATGTCCATGGAGGGCATTGAGGTCTTTGTGGAAGAGATGAGAATTGTGGTGACTCAGGCTTTCAAAACTGAAGAATAGTAAATCAAAGGGAATCGCACTGTCTGGAGCGATTCCCTTTAATTCTATTTGGAATATTTATTTACGTGCTCTGCAATGAGAGCACTGTCCTCGAAGTAGTTGATCTTCATGGCATTCTTCACTTCCTCGAGAGTCTCTGAAGCCTTGGCTCTTGCGGCTTCGCAGCCTGCCTGTAAAATCCGGTAAACTCCCTCTATGTCCTTCTCGTACTCAGCTCTTCTTGCCCGGATGGGGGAGAGCTCTTCCTCAAGAACCTTGTTGAGGAACTTCTTGACCTTAACATCCCCGAGACCGCCTCTCTGGTAGTGCTCCTTGAGTTCATCCAGATTCTGATAGTCGGGAAGATACTCAGCAAAATGCTCCGGCTTTGAGAAGGCGTCGAGATAGGTGAACACGGTGTTGCCCTCAAGATGTCCGGGGTCTTCTACCTTCAGATGAAGGGGATCGGTGTACATGCTCATTACCTTCTGCTTGACCTCCTTGGGAGTGTCGGAGAGGTAGATACAGTTGCCCAGAGATTTACTCATCTTGGCCTTGCCGTCAGTGCCGGGAAGGCGGAGACAGGCCTTGTTGTCGGGAAGAAGGATCTTGGGTTCTACCAGGGTCTCCCCGTAAACGGAGTTGAACTTTCTCACGATCTCGTTGGTCTGCTCCAGCATGGGAAGCTGATCCTCACCTACGGGAACGCAGGTCGCCTTAAAAGCGGTGATGTCCGAAGCCTGGCTGATGGGGTAGCAGAAAAAGCCTACCGGAATGCTGGCCTCGAAATTGCGGAGCTGGATCTCAGACTTTACTGTCGGATTGCGCTGAAGTCTTGAGACGGTAACCAGGTTCATATAGTAAAAAGTAAGCTCGGTGAGCTCCGGAATCTGGGATTGGATGAAAAGTGTGGACTTCGCAGGATCAAGTCCCACAGAGAGATAGTCCAAAGCTACTTCAATGATGTTCTGGCGAACCTTCTCAGGATTGTCGAAGTTGTCCGTGAGAGCCTGAGCATCGGCGATCATAATGAAGATCTTGTCATATTGGCCGGAATTCTGTAATTCCACTCGTCTTTTCAGGGAGCCCACATAGTGACCGAGATGAAGTCTTCCGGTGGGTCTGTCGCCGGTTAAGATAATATTTTCCATTTGAATCTTCCTTTTCAATTAAATTCGATATCAACCTTCATTATACGGTATATTTCCTAAAACTTTAAGTATTAATTTAGCAATTTTTTACCATTAGGTGATAGAATAAAACGGATACACTAAAACAGTATGGGAGTAGGCTTATGAGCGAGTTTGTTACCCTTAAGGACGTTAAGAAGATTTATAAAATGGGTGAAGTGGAGATCGTAGCTGCCGCGGGAATTAACTTTGAGATCGCAAAGGGAGAGTTCACGGTGATAGTAGGACCAAGTGGTGCCGGCAAGACCACCATTTTGAATATCCTGGGAGGCATGGACAGTGCCACCTCCGGAGAGGTTATTGTGGATGGCAGAGACATTTCCGGGTACAGCAAGAGACAGCTCACCTCCTATCGCAGGAATGACATCGGTTTCGTGTTCCAGTTCTATAATCTCACCCCGAACCTGACGGCCAGGGAGAATGTGGAGCTAGCTCTCCAGATATGCAAGGATCCCATGGATGCGGACACGGTTCTTCGAGAAGTGGGCCTTGAGGACAGAATGAACAATTTCCCCTCTCAGCTCTCTGGCGGTGAGCAGCAGAGAGTATCTATCGCAAGAGCGCTTGCTAAGAATCCGAAGCTTCTCCTCTGTGATGAGCCTACGGGAGCGTTGGATTACAATACGGGTAAATCAATACTTAAGCTTTTGCAGGACACCTGCCGGGAGAAGGGTATGACGGTAATACTCATTACCCACAATTCGGCCATAACTCCCATGGCGGATAAGGTGATCCATATTAAGAACGGTACTGTATCGAAGATCGTCATCAACGAGGCTCCGGTTCCGGTGGATACTATTGAGTGGTAGGAAGAGGACACATGAAGTCGACAACTAAGGATTTTTTCAGAGAAATAAATTCCAATAAGGGAAGATTCTTATCCATTCTCTTTATTGTTCTGCTGGGCACAGCCTTTTTGTCAGGCATCAGATCGTCTGAGCCGGACATGAGGCAGACGGGAGATACTTACGCGGATGATAGTGAACTTATGGACATTAAGGCCCTTTGCACCTACGGTGTCACCGAGGAGGATGTTAAGGCGGTAAAGGAGCTTCCCGGGGTGGAGGATGCCATCGGGGAATACGGAATGGATTTTGTCACCAACTATGAAGGGGATCAGAAGGTCATTCACGTCA
>JAQYAH010000051.1 GCA_029227635.1 Clostridiales bacterium | reverse complement strand
GAATGATGCCGCTTCCATATAGATATCTTACATCACTGATGATGAGATACAACGGCAGCAGTCTGCTTATAGACTGCGGTGAGGGGACTCAGGTCTCCATCAGGGAGAAAGGCTGGAGTTTTAAGCCGATAGATGTGATCTGTTTTACCCACTATCACGGGGATCACATCAGTGGCCTGCCAGGGCTTTTGCTCACCATGGGTAATGCTGAGCGGACGAAGCCGCTGGTCATGATTGGACCAAAAGGCCTTGAAAACGTGGTCAATGCCCTGAGGATCATCGCGCCGGAGCTGCCTTTTCCCATTGAATTCCGGGAGATAGAAGGCAGCGAGGAGAGCTTTGAGATAAGCGGTTATCACATCAAAGCCTTCAAGGTAAACCACAACACTCTGTGTTACGGCTATTCGGTGGAGATCAAACGCTCCGGAAAGTTCGACCCGGAAAGAGCCCGGGAGAATGAGATTCCCATAAAACTATGGAATCCTCTACAGAAGGGCAATGAGGTGGAGTTTGAAGGGAAAGTTTTCACCCCGGACATGGTCCTTGGGCCTGCCCGTAAGGGAATCAAACTCACCTACTGCACAGACACCAGACCCACGGAATCCCTGGTGAACAATGCCAAAGGTTCCGATCTTCTGATCTGTGAGGGCATGTACGGAGAGAAGGATAAGCTGGATAAAGCTAAAGCCTACAAGCACATGACTTTTTACGAGGCGGCAAGGGTCGCAGCAAAAGCCGAAGTTCCGGAACTCTGGCTGACTCACTACAGCCCTTCGCTGGCTTATCCTGAAGACTACCTGGAAGAGGTTCGAAAGATTTTTTCCAACACCAAGACCCCCAGAGACCGCTGGGGAAAAACTTTGAATTTTGAGGAAGACTGAAAATGATCAATCAGGATGTCAATATTCTGGCAATCGAGAGCTCCTGTGACGAGACCGCTGCGGCGGTAGTCAGAAACGGCAGAGAAGTTCTTTCCAATGTAATATATTCCCAGATCGATCTCCATACTATATACGGGGGAGTTGTCCCGGAGATCGCTTCCAGGAAACATATAGAGAAGATCAATCCGGTCATCGAAGCAGCCCTCTCAGAGGCAAAAATGACTTTGGATGACATCTCAGCCATTGCGGTGACCTATGGACCGGGTCTTGTGGGGGCTTTGCTCGTGGGTGTATCCGCGGCAAAAGCCATCGCCTGGGCGAGAGACATTCCCTTGGTGGGGGTTCACCACATCGAGGGGCACATCTGTGCAAACTATATTGAGAATAAGGAGCTGGAACCTCCTTTTCTCTGTCTGGTAGCTTCCGGGGGACACTCGCATCTGGTGCTTGTCAAGGACTATGGAGATTATGAGATCCTGGGACGGACTCACGACGATGCAGCAGGGGAGGCTTTTGACAAGGTGGCAAGAGCCATCGGTCTTGGCTATCCCGGTGGTCCCAAGATCGATAAGGAGGCAAAAAACGGAAATGAGGATGCGATTCCTTTTCCCAAGGCAAAAGTCCATGGCTCCGAATTCGACTTCAGCTTCAGCGGAGTAAAGTCCGCGGTGCTCAACTATCTAAACGGCTGTCAGATGAAAGGCATTGAGTACAACAGAGCCGACGTGGCGGCGTCTTTCCAGAAGGCAGTTACAGAAGTTCTCACGGAGCATACAATCAATGCCGCTAAAACACTGGGAATCAGGAACGTTGCCATCGCCGGAGGTGTGGCTTCCAACTCATCCTTAAGAGCGCGAATGACCAAAGCCTGCGAGGACAACGGATTTGAATTCTATCATCCCTCACCTCTGCTTTGTACCGACAATGCTGCAATGATCGGCTGCGCCGGTTACTATGATTACATCCGAGGAGTGCGAAGCGGCTATGACCTCAACGGAATCCCCGGACTTCGACTTGGAGAGAGATAAAATGGCAGGACGCAATATGGCACTGGTGCTGGCAGGAGGAACCGGCTCCAGGATGAACAGTGAGACTCCAAAGCAGTTCATGCTGATTCAGGGAAAACCGCTGCTTTATTATACAATTGAAGCTTTTGAGCGATGTGAGGATGTCCAGGACATCATTATCGTCTGCGGCGAGGACATGATAGCCCGCTGCCAAAGAGAGGTGGTAGATCCCTTCTCTTTCAGCAAGGTCCGCCGGATCGTAGCCGGAGGCAAGGAGAGATATCTCTCCTCCTACGCGGGTATCAGAGGAATCCAGGAGAAGTGCGATCTGGTGTTTATCCACGACGGGGCAAGACCTTGCATCACTCCGGAGATAATCTCTGCCACCGCAAAAGCAGCCGCTGAGAACGGTTCAGCTATTGCGGCGGTGAAGGTGAAGGACACTATTATTAAGGCAAAAGCCCCGGGTTCCCTCTCTGAGGCAGTAGTGGATCGAAGTGAACTCTGGCAGGTCCAGACGCCCCAGACTTTCCATTACGAGCTTTTGAGGGAAGCTTTCGAGAAATTTGCCGCCGAAGGGTTTGGAAATGTCACTGATGACGCCATGGTGGTGGAGCAGATGACGGGAGTGAAGACCCGCATCGTAACCGGCTCCTATGAGAATATAAAGGTCACTACCACCGAGGATCTGGGCATCGCGAAGGTGTTCCTTGGGGCTCAGGGCAGGCTGAGTCAAAACCCCAAAACTTTATAAAAATCCCGTTGACACAGATGAAAAGAGATGATAATATAGTCAATGCGTTGAGTGTCAACGATTATGGAGAGGTACCGAAGTGGTCATAACGGGGCGGTCTTGAAAACCGTTTGTCTGAAAGGGCGCATGGGTTCGAATCCCATCCTCTCCGTTATGGGAAGTCATTTGACTTCCCAATTTTATAATTTACTGTTTTATCAGCTGTGGAGAAGTACCCAAGTTTGGCTGAAGGGGCTCCCCTGGAAAGGGAGTAGGTTGTTAATAGCGGCGCATGGGTTCAAATCCCATCTTCTCCGTACACAGGGCATCGCGGAAGCGATGCCTTTTCTATTTATCAGGATGCGACTCCCATGAGAAATAAGATATTGAAAAGCGATAGATTCAGACTATAACAAATAATACTTTTCTTGTATATCACTATGGCAAAAATCGTATTATAATTATAAGCAGATTTTACAGATGGTGGTATAAGAAGATGAAGATAATTGATATTCTCAACAAGAAAAACATGTCCCTTTCTTTCGAGGTATTTCCCCCTAAGGTGGAGTCCTCTTTCGATTCTGTCAAGACCGCAACCGAGGAGATCGGAGGAATCTCCCCTTCCTTTATGAGCGTAACTTACGGCGCCGGGGGCGGTATCAGCAATTACACGATCGATATTGCCAAAAACCTGATGCATAAATACAATGTTCCTCTGCTGGCTCACCTTACCTGTGTCTCTTCGAGCAAAGAATTCGTCTCAGCAAGAATTCAGGATATGAAAGAAGCCGGGATTGAGAATGTCATGGCTCTCAGAGGTGATCTGACCCCGGAACTGGAGAAAACAGACAGAAACACCTGGGATTACAAATATGCATCCGAACTCATTGTGGATATCAAGGAACAGGCGCCGGATTTTTGTATCGGTGCGGCCTGCTATCCGGAAGTTCACCCGGAGAGCCCGAATCAGAGGGAGGATATCCTACGTTTGAAAGAAAAGGTGGAGGCGGGAGCTTCCTTCCTCACCACTCAGATGGTTTTTGACAACAATCTCTTTTTTAACTTCCTCTATAAACTGAGGGAGGCGGGAGTTTTAGTGCCGGTTATTCCCGGAATCATGCCCATAACAAACGCTAATCAGGTGGAAAGATCCATAAAGCTTTCCGGATCTTTCATGCCCCAGCGATTCCGGAGCCTGGTGGACAAATTCGGCTCAGATCCCGCAGCCATGAAGCAGGCAGGAATCGCCTACGCTACAGATCAGATAATTGATCTCTACGCCAACGGCATCACCAATGTTCATGTCTATTCCATGAATAAGCCTGACGTGGCAAAAGCCATCAAGGACAACCTTTCGGCGATATTAGGAAAGGATTTCGACTGTTAATAATGACAGAAAACACAGTATATATAAGAAAATATTCTTCCGTAGAAGAGGATCCCCGCTTTTTTGTCAATGAAAAAGAGGTGTGGAGATATGCCGGATATTTCGGAATCCCCGGGGAATCGGAGGCGGAGCTCAGAGGCGAGCTGGAGGCGGTGCTAAAGGAAGTACTCCCCCTTCTCACTTACAAGGTGTGTTACCGCAAGATCGGGATTGATTTTACAAAAGACCGGGCGGTGCTTCCTTTTGACCAGGATTCGTCGGGACTTTACAAGTGCCTTAAAGGCAGCGAGAAGGGGATTCTTTTTGCGGCCACTGTGGGTCTTGGAATCGACCGGTGCATCGCCAGATACCAGCGGATCAACAAGGTGAGAGCACTTTTGGCCCAGGCCCTTGGAGCGGAGCGAGTGGAAGCTCTGTGCGACGCTTTTTGTGGAGAAATAAGGGAGGAGGCTTGCCGGGAAGGGCTTATTTGTACGAATCGCTTTTCACCGGGGTACGGGGACCTGCCCATCACATGCCAGAAGGAGATCTTCAGGCTGTTGGACTGTCCCAAAAGTATTGGAGTCACCCTTAATGAGAGCCTTCTAATGTCCCCTTCAAAATCGGTGACGGCAATTTTCGGCATGGGCAAAAATGTGGAGCGGGCCCTAGGGGGCAGCAAATGCGCAGGATGCTCAAAGACAGACTGCATATACAGAGGTAAATAATGAAAGTATTAGATTATTTGAAAAATAATATTGTATATCTCGACGGTGGAATGGGGACTCTTTTGCAAAAGAATGGACTCGGCCCCGGCGAACTTCCGGAGCGATGGAACCTAACTCACCCCGAAGTGGTGAGGGATATCCACAAGGCATATTTTGACGCTGGAAGCAACATCGTCTGTACCAACACCTTCGGAGCCAATGTCTTCAAGTTTTCCGAAGAAGAACTGGAGCAGATCATCTCCTCGGCAATCGCAAATGTCCGGGAGGCAGCGGCTCAAAGTACAGCCACCGGAGAGAAATATGTGGCTTTGGATATTGGATCCTTGGGAAAGCTTCTTAAGCCCTATGGAGATCTTGCTTTTGACGAGGCGGTGGAGATTTTTTCCAAGACAGTGAAACTGGGAGAAAAGTACGGGGTGGACCTCATCTTCATTGAGACAATGAATGACAGCTACGAGACAAAGGCGGCTCTACTTGCAGCAAAAGAAAACACCTCCCTTCCGGTATTTGTATCCAACGCCTACGGAGAGGACAAAAAACTCATGACCGGCGCGGATCCAAGGGCCATGGTAGCGATGCTTGAGGGTATGGGGGCGGATGCCATCGGCGCAAACTGTTCCCTTGGCCCGGCTCAGCTCAAAGAGGTGGTGGATGACTACCTTAAGTATGCCTCGGTTCCGGTACTTTTAAAGCCCAATGCCGGACTTCCCCGAAGCGTCAATAACGAGACCGTGTACGATGTTTTTCCGGAAGAGTTCAGTGAAGTCATGAGGGAGTATGTGAAGCGGGGTATTCGCCTGGCCGGTGGATGCTGCGGAACTACCCCGGAATATATCCGGGAGTTGGTTGAGGCCACAAAAGACCTTGATCCGGTGCCGGTTACAGACAAAGGCCTAACCCTCATAAGCTCCTACACCCACGCAGTGGAGTTCGGCAAAGAGCCGGTTCTCATAGGAGAGCGTATCAACCCCACAGGCAAAAAGAAATTCAAGGAAGCCCTTAGAAACAACGATATTGACTACATTCTGGGAGAAGGCTTAAAGCAGCAGGATAAAGGTGCCCACGTGCTGGATGTCAACGTGGGACTTCCGGAGATCGACGAGGCGGCCATGATCGAAAAGGTCTGCTTCGAGCTCCAGGCTATCATCGACCTGCCGCTTCAGATCGACACCACCAATATCGCGGCTATGGAGACAGCTCTTCGCCATTACAACGGCAAGGCCATGATCAACTCCGTGAACGGTAAACAGGAGGTGATGGATGCGATCTTCCCCCTGGTCAAAAAATATGGTGGCCTTGTGGTGTGCCTTACCCTGGATGAGGAAGGAATTCCTGAGAGCGCAGAAAAGCGGGTGGAGATCGCCAAAAGGATCATCGGGACCGCTGAGAAATACGGAATATCCAAAAAGGATCTGATCTTTGACACCCTGACCATGACCGTAAGTGCCGACTCAAATGCCGCACTTGCAACTCTGGGCTCACTAAACACCATCAGCCGGAAACTGGGGTGCTGTACCTCCCTGGGAGTGTCCAATGTGTCTTTTGGACTTCCGAATCGGGAGATCATTACCTCCACGTTTTTTGCGCTGGCACTTGAAAACGGCCTCTCTGCCGCTATCATGAACCCCAACTCCGCAGAGATGATGAAGGTATATTACTCCTTTAAGGCTCTCCATGGCATGGATGTGAACTGTATGGAGTATATAGAGAAGATTCCCGGCTATGCAGCAGCAGCCCCGGTGTCAAATGCCCCCGCTCCCGCAAAAGGAGAGGCAGACATAAAGGTTGAAGATGAACTCTCCAAAGCCATTGTAAAAGGCCTTAGGGAAAAGGCGGCCGCCCTCACCGAAAAACTTTTGGAGACCGAAGAGTCCCTTGACATCGTAAACGGGCAGATTATCCCCGCTCTGGACATTGTGGGACAGGGCTTTGAAAAAAAGACTCTCTACCTCCCTCAGCTCATGATGAGCGCCGAGGCGGCTCAGTGTGCTTTTGAAAAGATCAAGGCCAAAATGGAGAACTCCCCCGGGGAGAGCGTCAGCAAGGGTAAGTGCATTGTGGCCACGGTAAAAGGAGATATTCACGACATTGGCAAAAACATCGTTAAACTCATCCTTGAAAACTACGGCTTCTCAGTAATAGATCTGGGCCGGGACGTGGATCCGGAACTCATTGTATCCACCGCGATTAATGAGGAGGCCCCGGTGGTAGGCCTAAGTGCCCTAATGACTACAACGGTTCCCGCCATGGAAGAAACAATAAAGCTTCTCAAAGAAAAGGCGCCGAATATTAAAACTGTAGTAGGCGGTGCCGTCCTCACTCAGGAGTATGCAGACAGAATCGGAGCGGATTTCTACGCAAAAGACGCCATGGCCACCGTCAGATATGCCCTTAGTGTAGTAGAAAAATAAAAAAAATTTTCGAGCCGAAGGGAAGTTATTCTCTTCGGCTCATATAATAATCACCAAAGGGATCACCTCCAAACCTGCATTAAACCTCAACATCTTGTGTCACAAAAAAGTGACCTGATACTAGTTTTTAAAAATGGAAAAAAATCAAAAAAAAGTGTTGACGAAGGGGCAAACAGGGTGATATTATATACAAGCTGACGCGTGAGCAACACGAAAACGCGAAAGCAAAGGACCTTGATAATTGAACAGTAGAAGATATGAATTAACACAAAAAACCCGAAAGTTCGTAAGAGTAATGGACAGACAAGTCCTAAAAACAAACGAACGAGAACGGTAAAGACGGAAGATCGACAGAGTTGATCTTG
>JAQYAH010000050.1 GCA_029227635.1 Clostridiales bacterium | reverse complement strand
GGGTTTTTCGTGCCTGCCATTCTAAGGGCATTGGCGATTCGGCCGGGCATAGCTCCCACATAAGTCTTTCTGTGACCTCTGATCTCAGCTTCATCCCGGATTCCGCCAAGGGATATTCTCACATACTTTCGGCCAAGGGCTCTCGCAATAGACTTGGCGATGGAGGTCTTACCGGTTCCCGGAGGGCCCACAAGACAAAGGATAGGGCTCTCCCCTTTTTTCGTCAGAAGACGTACCGCCAAAAACTCGATCACTCTTTCCTTGACCTCGGTAAGTCCGTAGTGGTCTTCGTCCAGAACTTGCGCCGCCTTCTTTAAGTCTTTGGAATCCCTGGACAACTTATCCCAGGGCATCTCCAGCATAGTTTCAATGTAGGTTCTGATCACTCCCATCTCTGCAGTATTGTTCATGCTGCTTCTTAAACGGCGGATCTCTTTCAAGAGTTTCTCCTTGACTTCCTTAGGAGCTTTGAGCTTATTTACGGTCTCCTCCCAGTTATCCGCATCGGTTAGGGTAGTGTCATCCCCAAGCTCCTCTCTGATAATCTTGAGCTGCTCCCTCATAAAGTATTCCTTCTGATTCTTGTCGATGCGCTCATGGACTTTTTTCTGGAGTTCCGCCTTGTATTTCTGAACTTCCGCCTCCCTGGTCAGGATGAGGGACAGTGCGTCCAGCCTCTCCTGAAGACTGATTGCCTCCAGAAGCTGCTGCTGTTCCCGATAACCTAAGGGCAGATTGTTTCCAATCTCGTCAATCAGGTTTTCAAGATCGTTCACATCCAGGATGTGCATGAGACTGTCCTTGGAGATGTTGACTCCGGACACGCTGTAGTTCATAAGGGTGTCCTTCAGGTATCGCATGGCTGCCTCTCTGGCCTCCGGGGTCATAATGCTCTCCTCCTCTATGTCAAAGGTAAAAGCATCTGCTCTCAGATACTCCCCATTTTCATAGAGATCCACCAGTTCCGCTCTCTCGATACCTTCCACCAGCACTCGCATAAATCCCTTGGGAAGCCGGACGATCTGCTTGATGATGCAGATAGTGCCAAAATTATAGAGATCCTCCCTTGTGGGATGCTCCACCTCGATCTCATGCTGAGTCACCGCCAGGATCTTCTGATCTCCCAGCATGGCGTTTTCTACTGCTTTGATTGAAATCTGTCGTGAAAGATCAAAATGAATAACCATTCCGGGAAGAATAGTCAGTCCTCTGAGTGCAACTGTGGGAATCATTTTAATTTCATTCATACAAAAATCCTATCTTCTAATTAATTCTGAATATGCCACAACGGACGCCGTGAAAAGGCGCCCGTAATAGTTAATCATTCTTCTTATCGCCGGTCTCAATAATGGGAGATCCGCTTCCTTCCACTGCTTCCCGGGTCACTTTGCAGGCCACGATGGAATCATCGGAAGGGATATCATACATGATATCAGTCATTGTCTTCTCCATTATGGAACGAAGACCTCTGGCCCCGGTCTTTCTCTCAAGAGCAAGTTCCGCAATTCTTTCCAGAGCTTCCGGTTCAAATGTGAGCTCCACATTGTCATACTCCATGAGTTTGCGATACTGCTTGACCAGTGCACTTTTGGGTTTGGTAAGGATGTCAATGAGGGCATCTTTATCCAGGTCGTTTAAGGAAACAACCACGGGAACACGGCCTACAAACTCAGGGATCAGTCCGAATTTGACCAGATCCTGAGGCATAACTTCCTTGAAGGCCACTCCGGTATCCATTCCCTTCTTGGATCCAACCACCGCACCGAATCCGATGGAGGTGCGATCCAGGCGGCTCTCAACAATCTTCTCCAGACCATCAAAAGCACCGCCGCAGATGAAAAGGATATTCTCCGTATTGATCTGAATAAGTTCCTGCTGGGGGTGTTTCCGACCTCCCTGAGGAGGCACGCTGGCAACAGTTCCCTCAATTATCTTGAGGAGAGCCTGCTGAACACCTTCTCCGGAGACGTCCCTTGTGATGGAGACATTCTCGGATTTCTTGGTGATCTTATCGATCTCATCGATATAGATGATTCCTTTCTCCGCCCTTGCAACGTCACCGTCTGCCGCCTGAATAAGCTTGAGGAGAATATTCTCCACGTCCTCACCTACATAGCCGGCTTCCGTCAGGGTTGTCGCATCAGCGATGGCAAAAGGAACATTGAGGATTCTTGCCAAAGTCCGGGCAAGAAGGGTCTTTCCGGAGCCTGTAGGTCCCAGCATGAGAATGTTGCTCTTTGAGAGTTCCACCTCATCATCATCCTTGATGGCAAGTATTCTCTTGTAATGATTGTAAACTGCTACCGACAGTACTTTCTTGGCCTCATCCTGGCCGATTACATATTCATCCAGAAACTTGTGAATATCCCTGGGTTTATGAAGAGTGATCTCAAGGTCCTGATCGTCCTCGGAATACATTCCGTATTCCTCTCCGATTATGTCTCCACAAAGAGCAACGCATTCATCACAGATGAATACGTTGTTCGGACCGGCAATCATTCTCCTGACCTGACTCTCGCTCTTACCACAGAAAGAGCAGCGCACTGTCGAATCTGATCTTCTTGTTGCCATTAATATTCCTTTCGGGAATTAGTGTTTGGAGATAACCTCATCCACAAGACCGTATGCCTTGGCTTCCTCGGCGGTCATGTAATTATCTCTCTCTGTATCACGAGCAATAACCTCTAAAGGCTGGCCGGTGAAATCACTGAGCATCTGATTCATCTTCCGTTTGATCTGAAGAATGTGCTCTGCGACGATCTCGATGTCAGTTGCCTGACCCTGAGCCCCGCCGGAGGGCTGATGAATCATAACCTCCGCATTGGGAAGGGCAAATCTCTTGCCTTTGGCTCCGCCGGCAAGAAGAAAGGCACCCATGGATGCTGCCATTCCGATGCAGATAGTGGACACATCACACTTAATGTAGTTCATTGTGTCGTAGATAGCCATACCGGCAGTGATCACACCACCGGGGCTGTTAATGTAAAGGTAAATGTCCTTATCGGGATCCTCGGCTTCAAGGAAAAGAAGCTGAGCGACCACCAAACTTGCGGACACCTCATTTACTTCCTCACCGAGGAAAATGATTCTTTCTTTGAGCAGTCTCGAATAGATGTCGTATGATCTCTCACCACGGCTGTTCTGCTCAATGACCATAGGTACATAACTCATTCAATCATCTCCTGACTACTTACTGTTCTTGAGTAATTTGCTGAGCAAAATTCAAATATTATTCTTCTTCAGCCTCAGCAGCTTCCTCCTCAGCCGCCTCAACGATCACTGCTGTCTCACCAAGGAGCTTAACTGCCTTCTGGCATACAAGGTTCTCCTTCATAGCCTCAAGCTGTGCATCTCCAAGGATCTCCTTGATCTTGTCAGCTTCCATGCCGTACATCTTAGCCATCTCAGCGATCTCTGCGTCTACATCCTCATCTGTAGCCTCAAAGCCCTCTGCCTTAGCGATAGCTTCAAGAACAAGACGAGACTCGATTCTGTTGAGAGCCTGAGGGTGAAGTGAATTGAGGAAATCTTCCTTGGATCCGCCGGTGAACTGAATGTACTGTTCAAGAGAGAGTCCGCTCTGAGCAAGCTGCTGAGCATACTCGTCTGCCATCTGCTTAACTTCCTCTTCAACCATGGGCTCGGGAACGATCATATCGGCGTTCTCAACGGCCTTAGCGAGAGCTGCATTCTCCTTGGAAGATGCAAGGTTCTTAGCCTCGTTCTCCTCGAGTTCAGCCTTAACTGCCTTCTTCCACTCCTCTACTGAGTCGTGACCTGCATCTGAAGCAAGCTCGTCATCGATCTCAGGAAGTTCTTCAACCATTACAGACTTAACTGTGCAGGCAAATACTGCTTCCTTACCTGCAAGGTCCTCAGCGTGGTAGTCCTCGGGGAATGTTACAACAACATCCTTGGACTCTCCTGCCTTAACACCTACGAGCTGCTCTTCGAATCCGGGGATGAACTGACCGGAACCGATCTTGAGCTCATAGTCCTCTGCCTTGCCGCCTTCAAAAGCAACACCGTCTACTGTTCCGGCGAAATCGAATACGATCTCATCACCGTTCTCAATAGCACGCTCAACTTCTACCTTGCGGGCATTCTTCTTCTGCTCTCTTGCGATAGCAGCGTCAACGTCCTCATCGGAGATCTCCTTAACTTCTACGTTAACTTCCATTCCCTTGTACTCGCCGAGAGTAACTTCAGGCTTAACCGCTACGTTTACAACGATTGTGAGGGGCTTGAACTCAACGTTCTCAAGTGCGGGCATTGATGTAACCTTGAGGTCGGGGTTCTCTTCAAGAGCTTTGCTGTAGAGTTCAGGAAATACTTCATCTAAAGCATCGTTCCAGAATACACCTTCGCCATACATCTTCTCGATCATCTTTCTGGGAGCTTTGCCCTTACGGAATCCGGGAATGTTGATGTTCTTGACCTGCTTACGGTATACTTTCTCAACTGCTGCATCAAAAATCGCTGCGTCTTCCTCAACGATAGTAACCTTCGCCATGTTGCCTTCAAGCTTCTCGATCTGTACGTTCATTACGTAGTCCTCCTTGTGATTCATAACCTGTTGCTTTTATTTGAATAATACGGCGTATTTTATACCAGTACATTTCCATAATTCATAATGTGACCGTAAAATGCCATTCAACCTAGTATACTATATCCAATGCCAGTTTGTCAGCTATTTCTTTTGAATAGAGTGCTTTTACCAGCGTAATTCCCAGCTCAAGGGCGGTTCCAACCCCT
The DNA here is from genome assembly GCA_029227635.1 of Clostridiales bacterium. Lineage (GTDB taxonomy): Bacteria > Bacillota > Clostridia > Lachnospirales > Lachnospiraceae > SUG1684. Next base: position 13,027 of record JAQYAH010000050.1, on the reverse strand, counting down.
CTGCTGGTTATTATCCGGCCAGAAGTAACCACATTATCGGTCAGAGCCACCGCACCTTTAAGGTGCTCCTCCATTCCGGGATAACAAGTTGCCCTGCCCCCTTCAAGATAGCCGTGCTCTCCCAGCACCAGTGCCGGTGCGGCACAGATAGCTGCCACGTACCGGTCATGTTCCAGCATATATCGGATACCTTCGTGGACCATATCGCTTTGGGCAAGGTAGGTAGTTCCGGGCATTCCTCCGGGGAGAATGAGCATTTCAGTCTCCTGCCAGTTGGCATCACAAAGCATTCCGTCTGCCACTACATTTATTCCTCTGGCACCTTTGACCACAATATCCTCAGTGATTGTCAGAAGCCTTACTTCCGCTCCCACTCTTCTCAGAAGATCTGCCTGAGCGAGGGCTTCTACCTCCTCAAAGCCGTTTGCCAGAGCTATTATTACTTTTGCCATAGTCTCTCCTTCTTGTCTCCTAATACTGCCGGTGATAAAATACCGGGTATAATGGAGGCTTAACTAATATGGAAATTGAACGCAAATATCTGATTAACCGCCTGCCCGAATTCATTGACACCGTGGGAGGCATCGATTACGAACAGGCCTATCTCTGCTCCGAACCCGTGGTGAGAGTGCGCCGGGAAGGTGAAGAATACTGGATGACCTATAAATCCAAGGGCCTTATGATCCGGGAAGAGTACAACCTCCCTCTCACAAAGGAGAGTTATTACCATCTTCTCTCCAAAGCGGACTCCCAGATAATTCATAAAACCCGGTACTTCATCCCTCTTGACGAGAAACATGTGGCAGAGCTGGATATCTATCACGACTTCCTGTCACCTCTCATCACCTGTGAGGTGGAATTCTCCGACAAGGAAGATGCCGAGACGTTTATTTCTCCCGAATGGTTCGGTCCGGAAGTTACTTTTGACTCCAGATATCAGAATAACCGCCTGGCTTTTATCAGCCGGGAAGAACTAATGAGCCTTTTGTAAAGGCTCATTATTCGTCATCTCCATCTCCGTCCTGGGAGGCCGATCCCTTGGGGTCCGCCACATTGAGCTCCTGGAGTTCGGTTTTTGCAGTTGAGACATAACCGGACTTGGGCTGCTCCTTGATCAGGCGCTGATAGGTCTCTTTGGCTTTTGCGGTATCCCCTTTTGCCGCGTAAGCCTTAGCCAACATATAAAGGGGTTCTCCGTCATTGTAATCCGACTTGATCTCCACCGCCTGCTGATAGTACTCGATCGCGGTGGGATACTGTCCCCAGCCCATGTTAAGCTCACCCTGATACATAATGCTCTCCATAGAATCCAGAACAACATTGTTATATAGAGTGTCGTAGATCTGACGGCCATAGGCTGAAAGTGTTTCAGGCTCAATATCCTTCATGGCCTTGGTCATCTCAAGGCTGTTGTAGTTACCGGAATTATACTGGTCGTTGAGTTGAATCAGGGTCTCGTAGGATTTCACCGTATTGGCATCCTTGGCCGACTGCTCCTCCGCCTTCTCCTGGCTGTTGTTGGCATTCTGGACTTCCACCTCAAGTTCACTGATGGTGGCATCCTTGGTGGTGATGTCATCCCCGAAGGCCACAGTGGTCTGGTTGGTCTCTTCCTTAACCTTGGAGATCTGATGAGGCATTATAAGAAAAAGGAACACCATGGCACAGGCAATAACTCCGGAAGCCGCGCTTATTACAGTCCTTCTGACAGTGTCATCTCTCTGCATAGAGCCCTGGGGCTGAATGATAGCCCGGTTTCCTTTTGCAAAAACCGAGGTCTCATTGGCCTTTCTGATGCGCTCCTGCCTTGCCTTGTCTTCCTCCGGAAAAAGCCTTCCCTGCTCCGCCAGGATCTCATTTCGATATTTAAGAGCCTGATAGTTGCCCTTATCCATTCTCAGAACTTTCTTCACACACTCCGTGGCCAGCTTAAAATTCCGGCCGTTGATGCAGAAAATTGCCATAAGTAGATAGGCATCCACAAGCTTAGTGTTATCTCTTATCAGATTGCTGAGCTGAAGGTAGGCAATATCTGCATTGCCGTTCTGAAGATATTCCACTGCCTCGTTGTAGAGTCTGACTTCCCGGTTCATCCGGTCGGCAGTAGCTTTGTCCGCCTTAAAGTCATTGATGTAATCATTGGCAGGGTTATCCCCGGGCATAATATTGCTGCTTACGATCCACTCCGCCAGGGCGTCTGCCGCCCTTCCCTGTTCATAGTAGACCAGACCCAGGAGATTTCGGGCCTCGATATTTCTTTTGTAATACTTGATACTCCTGGTGAGACAGCGCTCCGCCCCGGAGAGGTCATGGGATCTCGCCCGATCCAAGCCCTCGTTGTAGTAGCAGTAGGAAAAAGCCACAATCAGCTTGTAGGTCGTGACTTTAACTCCGCAGTTAGGGCAGTACTCCTCACTGTTCAGGAGGCTTCCGCATTTATAGCATCGCATCTGCATCAGATCTGCTCATCCTTTTCCTGAATCATGTATTTCATAATGTCGGTCATGTCAGTAAGATCTTTATTCTTAACCAGCTGCTCCACGTCCTCAAGATCTGAGACTTTGGAGTACTTCTTAAGTTCCGCATCGTAGTCTATCATAGTGAATTCCTTTCCAAAAGCTCTCTAACGGTTCCCACCAGATAAAGGGAGCCAGTGACGAAGATCACATCCCCGGGTCTCCTGTTGTTCAGGGCTCCAAAAAGTGCCTCCGAAGGCTCCGAAAACTCCCGGATCTCCACTCCGTCTCTTTCCTGAAAACCTTCTCTTAGTTTTGAAGGCTCCTCGCTTCGATAGTCATCATATCTCACAAGCAGAATTTGTGCAAACAATCCTTCCCCAGAGAGAAGCTCTCCGATCTTCAAATAATTCTTGTCCTTTGCGGCTCCGTAGATCAGGATGTTTCTGCCGGAATTTCCCCGAAAGCTTCGCAGATCTCTCACCGCCTTCAAAAAACCAAGTATCGCCGGCTCGTTGTGCCCTCCGTCCACAAAAAGGTCCTCCCGGATCTCCTCGAATCTTCCGGGCCACTTTGCCTCCAAAAGGCCTTCTCTCACTGCCTTCGTGGACTTAACCCCAAGGACCTGAGAAGCTGTCACCGCCAAAAGAGCATTGTCCTTCTGATAAAGAGCCTGTCGGTTGACGGTAAAAGTCTCCTTCCTGCCCATAAACTCCCCGGAAAAGCAAAGACTTCTGGTATCAAAAGATTCCACAACCGCGTCCTTTTCCCTGATGGGAAATAACAAAGCCCCCATCTCATGAGCCTTCTCTCTTATAACAAGGGCAGTCTCGTCCTCCCTGTCGGCAAAAACCACCGGCACATTTCTTTTTATGATTCCGGCCTTGTGGGCGGCAATGCTCCTTAAATCTTCTCCAAGGAACTGCATGTGATCCATTCCAATGGGAGTAATAACGGAAACTGCCGGTTTTGCAAAGACATTTGTCACGTCCCTTGTGCCTCCGAGTCCGGTTTCCAGTATTATATCAGAAACCCCGGCCTCAGAAAAAGCCACCACCGCCATAATAAATAAAAACTCGAAGTAAGAAGGCAAAAGGCAGTCTGTCATTTCAACTGCCTCCCTCACCCGGCAAAATGCCCGGCAAAAATCTTCCTCGCTGATGTCTTCTCCCCGAATTCTGATACGCTCACACATGCTCACCAGATGAGGAGAGATAAAACATCCTGTATTTCTTCCGTCCCTCAAAAGAATGCTCTCAAGAAAGACGGCGGTGGAGCCTTTTCCGTTGGTTCCTGCTATGTGGGCAACGGAAAAAGGAAGTTCTCCCAGGGGATCTATCCCCAGTGTTCTCAATATCTTCACGGTGTTGGAAGCCTCATTTTTGACCGCCCTCACCGTCAGTTCATCGATATATGATGTTGCCGATTCAAAATCTGTCATCAGTGATCCTCTGAATTATCCTCTTCCGGGTTCTCCTCCGGCTGAACCTCCAACAGGGTAACAATGTTGTCCTCCCCTATGGTGCAGACATACTCTTTGGTGGATCTAAAGATTGTGTTTTTGGAACCCAACTGACAAACCTTAATTATATCTCCATCTTCCAGTTCTGAAGTATTCTTCGTCTGAAGAATGGTGTCATTCACAAACACCGTGGATATCTTGTCGTCATTAATATAGATCCTGCTCCAGTTGGTGAAATTCCTTCCCACCACGTTGAGGACTCCGTCTCTGTCAATGAATCCGCTTACTATTTCCGCGTCGTAGAGACCCATGGCCATGTCCGTAGCTTCATGAAGCTCCTGATCCGGATATGAATAGTGCTCTCCATAGAGCATATCATACTGAAGGATCTGGAGATCACTCAGGTAATTCCTTGTTCCTTTGCGGTTCTGGTGATAATTGAATACCGTTCCCGCATGGATATCCAGCTGATCCATAACCTCCGCCATGAGCTGGTAGGCAAAAATATTCTGGTCCTTCTTCTCAAGTCCGATATTGTCCCAGATAACATACTCAGTATTGTAGAGGTAGCGGCTCTTAAGGTCCTCCGCCTTAAATCCCATTGTGGGAAGGTGATCACCGTAGAAAACCACCACAGTATCTTCTCCTCTCTGCTGGATAGAACGGAGAAGATTTCCTATGAACTGATCTACCTCATACTGCATATTCACATAGTATTCCACCGCGTATCTCATGGACTCATCCTTGATGGCAGTGACCTCCACCTCAGGATCGAAGAGAACCTGCTGAGTGGGATAGCTTCCGTGACCCTGCACAGTTATGGTGAAAAGGAAATCCTGGCCGGGAGTGGAATCCAAGGCCTCATTCATATATCTGATGAGAATGTCATCCTTGGCCCAGCCCATCTCGGTATAGTCAAGAATGTTCATGAACTCCTTGGAGGTGTAATCATCAAAGCCCATATTGGCAAAGACTTCCGCCCGGCTGTAGAAGTTGCCTCCGTTGTTGTGCATTGCATGCGTACCGTAACCAAAATTCTTCAGAGCGTAAGCCGCACTGTCACAGGTGGTCTGCTTCATGATCGTCTTGTAGGGGTATTCACCCGGGCCGAAGTATCTCATACTCATTCCCGTGAGGACCTCGAACTCAGTGTTTGCTGTACCCGCACCAACGGAAGGGGCTTTAAAATAACCTGAGGAATAGTTGGCCATGAGATTACGGAAATTGGGGATGGGATCCTTTGAGAGTTCCAACCCCTCAATGTCTGTAGGGTCGAAGAAAGACTCCAGCTGAACCACAATGATATTGGGCATGTCCGACTCATCTCTGCCTGTGGAGACGGAGGCAAACTCTTCCCCTCCTGTAAGTTCATCGATAAGCTCCTCATTGTATCCTTCCGGCTGATCGATTCCGGTCTTAAATACACTGGAGTAGAAGCAATAGGGAAGTCCATAGTCCTGGTAGGCAAAAGCGATATTTCCGAAATAATTAGAGAGTACTCTTTTATCCAGAGCAATATCGGTGACAGTCCCAAAGGCTGCAATATTCACCGCCAGCATCACCGCACAGATGACAAGATTCCTCTTACCTTTATATACCGGTGCCACTCTGAAAGCAAAAACAATGAGTACCACCACCGCAACGGCAAACACACCGATAAGAACCACTTCAAACTTGTTGAAATACTGATTGACCATGGTAAAGGCATCCATGGCCACCTTAAGGTCCGCTCCGTTGAAAGGAGTCACCCGGTTGGAGAGCATAATACCGTTGACAAGTCCAAGAAGCAGCCAGATGATAGTAAGAACCATCCTGGCAAAAACCCTTCTCCTCAGGAAGTATACCACTGTGAAAGTAGTAAAGATCATAAAAGTATTGTAGGCGAAAACCAGAGGTGAAGTCTTCAGATAATTGAAAGCCCCGGTCACTGAGTGCCTTGACATTGCCTCAATAGCAAAATTTATTACCGCCGCCAAAAGGAAGTGCAACACCAGGGATACATGGTTCATCCACTCGTTTATAGTCACCAGATTGCTTCGATAAATTGAAGACCTGAGCTCAGCATAATGTTTTTGCTGCTCTGTAGGTACTGCTTTCTTAGGTCGTTTTATCTTCTTCAAAAACTCAGGAAATCTCATAGTTTCGCCTCTTATATTAACCGCTCTTCATCAAAACGGCCCTTTACTTAACGAAGCAAAGGGCCGAACTGTCATTCGGATAGGATTTTGTGCTACTTGCGTAAGCTATGATTTATAATAGCCATCCACTTTTTTTGTGTCAACAAAAACAAAGTTTTTTCAGATTTTTTTAATACTATTTTAAAGCAGCGATTCGACCTTCGATTTCCTCCAGCATCGCCTGGTATTTTGCAAGCTTAGCCTTCTCCTCCTCAACCTTGGCTTTGGGAGCCTTGCTCACGAAACGCTCGTTTGCCAGCATTCCGGAAGCTCTCTTTATTTCTCCTTCCACCTTGGCTTTTTCTTTGGCTAGACGGGCCTTTTCCTGCTCGAAATCGATGAGCTCGGAGAGAGGGAGGTAAACTACGATATCGGGAATAACTACAGATACTGCATCGTCATCAATTCCGGCCTTATCGGTCTGAGGAATGAATTCTGAGGCATTTGCCAGCATTTTTACCGCATTTGCAAAAGGACGAAGCGCCTCCGCCAGATCTTCTTTTGCACAGACTGCATAAACAGTCGCCTTTCTTCCGTTGGGGATATCCATCTCCGCACGGCGGTTACGAACACCTCTGATGATGCTCTTTAAGTGCTCAACTACCTGCTCCTCCTGAGGGTAGGAATTGTCCTCAGAGTATACAGGCCAGCTGCTCATCATGAGGGACTCCTCCTCGGGAATGAGGCTTTTGTAGATCTCCTCAGTTACAAAAGGCATATAAGGATGAAGCAGCTTCAACGCATTCTTCAGAACCTCTCTGAGAGTCCAGAGGGCTGCATTAGCACTTTCCTTGTCTTCTTCAGCGTGGTAGATACGATACTTAACCAGCTCGATGTACCAGTCGCAGAATTCCTCCCAGATAAAGTCGTAGATCTTGGACAAAGCAATACCAAGCTCAAACTTCTCCAGGTTGTCAGTCACTTCTTTAATAACACTGTTAAGTCTTGAGAGGATCCACTTATCTTCCGCCTTAAGATCCGCCTTATTCGGCTCGGTGATCTCCTTGCCATCCATATTCATGAGGATGAAACGGGATGCGTTCCATACCTTATTTGCAAAATTTCGGCTTGCCTCCACCTTCTCAACAGAGTATCTCATATCGTTACCGGGAGCATTGCCGGTGATGAGAGTCATTCGGAGGGCGTCAGCACCATACTTCTCGATCTCCTTTAAGGGGTCGATTCCGTTGCCCAGAGATTTACTCATCTTACGTCCCTGAGAGTCTCTTACCAGTCCGTGGATCAGAACTGTGTGGAAAGGACTCTTGCCGGTGTGCTGATAAGCGGAGAACACCATTCTGATTACCCAGAAGAAGATGATGTCATATCCGGTAACCAGAACGTCTGTGGGATAGAAATATTTATAATCCTCTGTCTCCTCGGGCCAGCCCAGAGTTGAAAAAGGCCAAAGTGCTGAGCTGAACCAGGTATCAAGAGTATCCTCATCCTGAGTCAGGTGTGCGCAGCCGCACTTAGGGCACTTCTCAGGAGCAGTTCTGGATACGATCACCTCTCCGCACTCGTCACAGTAGTAGGCCGGTATTCTGTGTCCCCACCAGAGCTGTCTTGAAATACACCAGTCCTTGATATTGTTGAGCCAGTGAAGATAGATCTTGTCAAATCTCTCCGGCACGAATTTCAAGTCTCCGTTCTTCAAAGCATCGATGGCGGGCTTTGCCAGCTCTTCCATTCTTACGAACCACTGCTGCTTTACCATAGGCTCAACAGTAGTCTTACATCTGTCATGAGTTCCTACATTATGAGAGTGATCTACGATCTTGACCAGATAGCCCTGCTCTTCAAGATCGGCAACGATTGCTTTTCTCGCTTCGTAGCGATCCATTCCGGCATACTTGCCTCCAAGCTCGTTGATGGTGGCATCATCGTTGAGAATGTTGATCTCCTCCAGATTATGACGCTTGCCCACTTCAAAGTCGTTGGGGTCGTGAGCCGGTGTGATCTTAACCGCACCGGTACCAAACTCTCTGTCTACATAAGCATCGGCAATGATAGGGATTTCCTTATTAACAAGTGGAAGAAGCACTGTCTTGCCCACAATATCTTTATATCTCTCGTCATCCGGATGAACCGCAATAGCTGTATCTCCGAGCATAGTCTCAGGACGGGTAGTTGCGATCTCCAGATAGTCGTCTGTTCCGGTGATAGGATAGCGGATGTGCCAGAAATGTCCGGCCTGTTCCACATGCTCAACCTCCGCCTCGGAGATAGAGGTCTTACATACCGGGCACCAGTTGATGATTCTTGAGCCTTTATAAATGTAGCCGTCCTCATAGAGGCGAATAAATACTTCCTGAACCGCCTCAGAGAGTCTCTCGTCCATGGTGAACGCTTCTCTGTCCCAGTCGCAGGAGCAGCCGATCTTTCTGAGCTGAGTGGTTATAGTTCTTCCGTACTTTTCTCTCCACTCCCAGGTCTTCTCAAGGAAGCCTTCTCTTCCAAGTTCCTTCTTATCGATCCCCTGATCTTTCAGAGAATTGGTAACTTTGACCTCGGTGGAAATTGCCGCATGGTCAGTTCCGGGAACCCAGAGGGCATTGTATCCCTGCATGCGCTTGAAACGAATGAGGATGTCCTGAAGAGTATTGTCCAGGGCATGACCCATGTGAAGAACTCCGGTGATGTTGGGAGGAGGCATCACAATGGTAAAAGGCTTCTTGCTGCGATCGGGATCAACATGGAAGAAGCCGCTCTCTTCCCACTTCTTATACAGTCTGTCTTCAATGTCGGCAGGGCTGTAGGTCTTATCTAACTGCTTCATATCTTAAACCTCTCATGAATAAAATAATCCATTCCACAAAAAAAAGTGAGCCGAGGCTACACTTTTCTTAACTTTACCGTATATTACTATAGTTTAGCGGTTTTTATTTGTCAAGAAACCAAAGATGCCCTGATCTCAGTGTCAAAAAGACTGCTTACCAACACGCTGAACTCCTGGAAATAGTGAATGTAGGAGAGGCTGAAAAGAGCTTTCCTAAGGCCCATATAGTACCAGGCGATCTGATCGTATCTCTCCCTGGAATATCCCCTCCAAATGAGGTCACCGTACTCGGCATACTCCCGTTCAATTGTTCTTAACTTGGCCAGCTTGTCCCCAAGAGCCACCACTTTGACCGCCTCTGAAGCATACTCCAGTTCGTGAAGCTTCTTCCGCTTACGCTCTTTCCAGGGAAGGGTGAGATCGTCTGTCTCCGCCGCCACGATACCTGCCACCTCGACACCGAACTTATCGCAGAGATCCTCGTAGGATACTTCGGTCTTCTCCAGAATATCAGTGAGAATGGCCGCCGCAATGAGGGTCTCGTCGGGGCAGATGTCCGCCACTATGTCCGCTGCATCCATAGGGTGCTTGATATCCACCACTGTATTTCTGTTATTCAGTTGGCTTTCATGTGCTTTGTTTGCAAAAGCAATGGCTTCCTGAATCATTTTCTCCCCGCAAAATTCACATACAACATATAGTTTTCTTAAGATAGTCTTAATATCATTACCATGATAAACTATATATAGTAAACAATCAACTATTTTTCGTAAAAAATCCACAAAATATTCGAATATTTTCGTGAATTAATATTGGCTGTAAACTATTTAATTGACCAAGATGTTGTGATTTTTGGGTTGTTTTTGTCAATAGGAAACGAATTTATTGCTCTATTTTTTGACATTTTAAACAAAATAAAATGATTTCTTTTTGCGATTTCGGCTTTCGTAGGCAGTATACAAAACCGCCGACAGCCCAAAAGCTGCCGGCGGCTTACGGATACCATATTTATTTTGCCACGCTAAGTCTGACAAGCGCCCTGTTAAGTCTGGCGGTGAGCTTTTTCATTGCTTCATCGTCCAGGTCTTTTGCATTAAGAGCCTCCTGGGCTCTGGCTTTTGCTTTCTCGGCACGCTCCACGTCAATGTCTTCCTTCCACTCCCAGGTAGTGGCAAAAACACTGCACTTTCCTTCCATTACTGTCAGGATTCCGCCAATACAGGCGGCAGTCCTTCTGGTTCCGTCGGGAAGCACAACTGCGGCCTCGCCCATGCCAAGGGCAGTACAGTAGTTACAGTGGCCGGCAAGAACTGCCAGATCACCAGTAACTGTACGGCAGACAATTCTCTCTGCCTCACCCTCAAAGACGATTCCGTCGGGAGTGCCTATCTCAAGAGGAAATGTACTCATAGAATTCCTCCTTTAGTTGTTCTTTGCCTTCTCAAATACATCATCGATGGTACCTGCAAAGAGGAAGCAGCTCTCAGGGATCTCATCGCACTCACCGTCAAGGATCATGCGGAAGCCTCTGAGGGTCTCCTTAAGAGGTACATACTGTCCGGGCATGCCTGTGAACTGTTCCGCTACAGAGAAGCTCTGAGAGAGGAATCTCTGGATCTTACGGGCACGGTTTACAGTCATCTTATCTTCTTCTGAGAGCTCGTCCATACCCATGATCGCGATGATATCCTGGAGTTCTTTGTATCTCTGAAGAACTCTCTGAACTTCTCTTGCGATCTCGTAATGCTCCTTGCCTACAACTTCCGGATCCAGGATTCGGCTGGTGGAATCCAGAGGATCTACCGCAGGATAAATACCCTGGCTGGCAATGTCTCGGCTAAGTACAGTAGTTGCATCCAGGTGGGTGAAGGTAGTTGCGGGAGCAGGGTCTGTAAGGTCATCCGCGGGAACGTATACCGCCTGAACGGAGGTGATGGATCCCTTTCTTGTGGATGTGATACGCTCCTGAAGAGCACCCATCTCTGTAGCCAGTGTAGGCTGGTAACCTACCGCTGAAGGCATACGTCCGAGAAGGGCGGATACCTCGGAACCGGCCTGAGTGAATCGGAAAATGTTATCGATGAATAGAAGCACGTCCTGGTTCTTTACATCACGGAAATACTCCGCCATGGTAAGTCCGGAAAGACCTACTCTCATACGAGCTCCGGGGGGCTCGTTCATCTGACCGTATACAAGGGCGGTCTTGTCAATAACTCCGCTCTCCTGCATCTCGTTGTAAAGGTCGTTTCCTTCACGAGTACGCTCACCTACTCCGGTGAATACTGAGATACCGCCGTGGGCAGTAGCTACGTTGTGGATGAGCTCCATAATAAGTACGGTCTTACCTACGCCGGCACCGCCGAAAAGACCGATCTTACCGCCTTTTGCATAAGGACAGATAAGGTCAACGACTTTGATACCGGTCTCAAGGATCTCTGTTGCGGGAGTCTGCTCCTCATAAGCAGGAGCGGGACGATGAATCTCCCAGCGCTCTTTGGTCTCGGGAGCCGGTTTATTGTCAACCGGGTCTCCAAGCAGGTTGAATACTCTGCCGAGACACTCTTCACCTACAGGAACGCTGATGGGTGCACCTGTGTCAATTGCCTTTGTACCTCTTACCAGACCGTCTGTAGAGTTCATGGCAATACAGCGCACAACATTGTCGCCTACCTGCTGGGCCACTTCTGCAATCAGTTTTGATCCTTTATTATCTATTTCGATTGCGTTGAGAAGAGAAGGAAGTTCTTCATTATCGAACCGGATATCAAGTACGGGTCCGATTACTTCGATTACTTCTCCTATGTGTTTTTCGCTCATTTATGAATCTCCTCATAATTAAAAAGTAAAAATCTGGACACTATCAGGACAATCCTTCTGCGCCTCCGACGATTTCCGTAATCTCCTGAGTGATACTTGCCTGTCTTGCACGGTTGTAGTGAAGACTTAAGGTCTCCAGCATTTCCTGAGCATTGTCGGTAGCTGCCTCCATGGCCATTCGTCTTGCGGCAAGTTCGCTGACGGAACCCTCGCAGATACTTCCGTAGATGAGACCACCAAGGTACTCCGGAACGATAGTATCAAAAACCTCCTGGCTTGAAGGTTCATAGAGGATGAGGTTGCGCACCGGCTCCTTCTCCTCAGACTCAGTTGCAAGATCAGAGAGAGGAAGAACCTGCATGGAATCCGGCTGCTGAGAGAGCATTGAGATAAACTTTGTGTAGGTGAGGACGATGTGACCGAAGGTTCCTTTTCGGAACTCCTCGCACAGTGTTTTTGCCATTGCATAGCAATCTGACACTGTCAGGGCCGCCACCTCGGCGTAATCTCTGGTAATGATCTCATAACCTCTTCTCTCGCAGTATTCCACGGATTTTTTGCCTACAGGGACAACCACAAAATCTTTTTCTTTTGCATCCGCTTCCAGATGCTTGAAAAGATTGGAGTTATATCCCCCGGCAAGACCTCTGTCACCGGCTACCATTACATAACAGTATTTATCACTCTTGGGCTCACATGAGTATACCGAAGTAAAATCGGTATTATGGTTGGCAATGTCTGCCAGGGTCTCATGGAGCTTTTGGAAATAAGGACGGCACGCGTCCGCCCGCTCTTTGGCTTTTCGCAGTTTTGAGGATGCCACAAGTTCCATAGCCTTGGTAATCTGCATAGTGCTCTGGACACTCTTCATTCGCAGCTTTACCGCTTTCATATTTGCAGCCATATACTAACTCCTCACTGACTATTAAAGGTTTCTGCCGGAAAAATCTTCTGTGAATCGCTCCAGCGCGTCCTTAAGCTTGGCCTCTGTATCCGCCTCAAGCTTTCCGGTCTCCCGAACAGCTCTCATAGCCTCAACCGCCTCAGCATCTGTATCAAGGAAAAGGAAAAGTTCCTTCTCGTAGGTATTTACTGACTCAACAGGGATTCCTGCAAGCATCTCCTTTGTTACCGCATAGATGATGGCAACCTGCTTCTCAACGGGAACGGGAGCGTTCTGACCCTGCTTTAACACTTCCACGATACGGGCACCCTGATCCAGACGGGCCTTGGTATCCGCATCCAGATCGGAACCGAACTGAGCGAAGCTCTGAAGCTCTCTGTACTGAGAGTAGAGAAGCTTTAAGGAGCCGGCTACCTTCTTCATGGCCTTGAT
>JAQYAH010000049.1 GCA_029227635.1 Clostridiales bacterium | reverse complement strand
TAAAGAGTGGTCTTATGAATCCCAAGAACCTTGGTGTTAATATCAAGACACTTCTTTACCAGGTGCCCGGTGGTATGCTCTCAAACCTTACCAGCCAGCTTGCTGAGCAGGGCGCTGAGGACAGATTCTATGAAGTTCTTGAGGAAGTACCCAGAGTCCGTAAAGATCTCGGTGAACCCCCTCTTGTTACACCTTCATCACAGATCGTTGGTACACAGGCGGTTATGAACGTACTCTTCGGTGAGCGCTACAAAATGGCAACCAAAGAGACCAAAGATGTACTCCTTGGCAAATACGGAAAGACTATCAAGCCTTTCAATCCTGAAGTACAGAAGAAGATCATTGGCGATCAGGAGCCTATTACTTGCAGATTTGCTGATACTCTCGAGCCCGAGCTTGATAAGCTTTCCGCAGAGATCGCTCAGTACAAAGAGCAGGACGAGGACGTTCTTACCTATGCTCTGTTCCCTCAGGTGGCAATCGACTACTTCAAGTACAGAGATGCTCAGAAGGAGAAAGTAGACGTTACTGCTGCGGATGCAAAGAACGGTGCTTACCCCGTCTAGGAATTATTTATAATATTAATAATAAATATAAAACCCACGGCTTTACAGCTGTGGGTTTTATATGATAAAATACCGAATTATTAGTTTTGGCATGTATATCCGAAAGGTGGATTTATGAACGGATCAACAACAGTTATAGACCTTATCAATGAGAAGTTCAGCTCAATGAGCAAGGGGCACAAGGCAATTTCCAATTATGTTTTGAAGAATTATGATAAGGCCGCTTTCCTTACAGCTGCAAAGCTTGGTGAAGAAACAGGCGTCAGTGAGTCTACTGTTGTAAGATTCGCCTCCAGCCTGGGGTTTGACGGCTATCCTGAATTCCAGAAATCACTTTCCGAACTTGTGAGAAATCGACTCAATTCTATTCAGCGAATGGAATACACATATGAGAGAATCGATAAATCTGAGATTCTTTCTTCAGTGCTCACCTCTGACGCTGAGAAGATTCATCAGACTCTGAACGAGATCGACAGAGAGGCTTTTGATAACGCAGTGGATACCATTGCGGGTGCAAGTAAGATCTATGTGATCGGAATCAGAAGCTGTGCACCGCTGGCTTCTTTTCTTGCGTTTTACCTCAATCTTATTTATGACAATGTTAAACTGGTCAACACCAGCAGCGCTACTGAAATCTTTGAACAGATGGTACGTATAGGACCGGATGATGTGGTAATCGGAATCAGCTTCCCCAGGTATTCTCTCAGAACTTTGAAGGCGATGGAGTTTGCAGGAAGCAGATCTGCCAAATTGATTTCCATCACTGACAGTGTGAATTCCCCTATGACTCTGTATTCTTCCTGCAACTTGATTGCTAGAAGTGATATGGCTTCTATTGTGGATTCTCGTACCGCACCTCTCAGTGTGGTCAATGCCCTTATTGTGGCCTTGTGTATGCGCAATCAGGATCATGTTATTGAGAACCTAAGCTCTCTTGAGAAGATCTGGAAGGAATACGAAGTGTATGCGGCGGATGAATTAGAGAAGGCTAACGATAAGATCATTCTTCAGGAGTAGTTTTTATGAAGAGAATATTAGTAGTAGGCGGAGGCGCTGCGGGAATGGCTGCAGCAATTGCCGCCTCTTCTTTTGATACGGAAGTAAATCTGTTTGAGAGAAACGAGAAGCTTGGCAAGAAGCTTTTTATAACCGGGAAAGGCCGCTGTAACGTGACTAATGACTGTACCGATGAGGTTTTTTTCGAATCGGTCATGAAGAACAGTCGGTTTTTGTACAGTTCTTATTCTCGTTTTAGGGCTGCGGATACCATGGAATTCTTTCGCAACGCCGGAGTAAGTCTTAAAGTTGAGAGAGGAAACAGAGTGTTCCCTGTTTCGGATCATTCCTCAGATATAATCAGAGCTCTGGAGAAGGAGATGAGCCGCAGAGGAATTAAGATTCACCTTAATACCGGAATTGCGTCTCTGATAGCTGAAAATGGGGAGATAAGGGGTGTTATCACAGATAAGGGAGACCATGTTCTCTGTGATAGATGTATTATCGCCACCGGCGGATGTTCCTATCCCCAGACAGGATCCAGGGGAGATGGATATCGTTTTGCCACAGAAACAGGGCATAAGGTTACAGAAACTATACCTTCCCTTGTTCCAATGGAAACTAAAGAAGCCTGGGTTAGAGATCTCATGGGACTCTCTCTTCGAAATGTGTCCCTTACCATAAAGAATGGAAAGAAAGAGTTATACAGTGGATTTGGGGAAATGCTGTTTACGCACTTTGGAGTCAGTGGACCTCTGATTCTGACTGCCAGCAGTAAGGTGGGAGATAAGCTTAGAAAGCAGCCGCTTTCGGCTTTTATCGATCTCAAACCTGCCCTTACAGAGGAACAGCTGGATGCAAGACTCTTGAGGGAGTTTAGGGAGAATTCCAACAAAGACTTCATCAATGCGGTGAGTCCGCTTTTTCCGGGCAAACTTGTACCGGTGATGGTTATGCTCTCAGGAATCTCCCCTCACAAAAAGACTAACGAGGTGACTAAAGGGGAACGCAGAAATTTTGTATCGCTTATCAAGCATCTGCCTTTTACTATTGTTGGGACAAGAGGCTTTAGTGAGGCGATAGTTACAAGAGGCGGAGTTTCAGTCAGGCAGGTAGATCCCTCAACCATGGAATCCAAATTGGTGAAAGGTCTGTATTTCGCAGGCGAAGTGTTGGATATAGATGCAGTCACCGGAGGGTTTAACCTTCAGGTGGCATGGACAACAGGTTTTGCGGCAGGAGAGGCTGCTTCCAAAGGTGGTAATCCGAATGTATAGTATTGCAATCGACGGACCTGCAGGTTCCGGAAAAAGCACAATTGCCAGAATCGTGGCAGAGAAGCTTTCATTTATATATGTAGATACAGGTGCAATGTATCGGGCAATGGCAGTTCACTTTATCAATAGTGGCATTGGGAAGGATGAATCAGATAAGATAGCTGTCTGTGCGCCTAAAGCGGAAGTAAAGATAGCTTACCCTGATAATACTCAACATGTTTATCTCAACGGGGAGGACATTACCGGGCTTCTCAGAACTGAGGAAGTGGGGGAGATGGCCTCAGTTAGTTCCGCAGTTCCTGAAGTGAGACAGCATCTATTAAGATTGCAGCTGAATTTAGCTGCAGAGAATAATGTGGTCATGGACGGAAGGGATATTGGAACTAAGATCCTCCCGGGAGCGGATCTTAAGATCTATTTGACAGCAAGTGTGAAGGTAAGAGCTGAAAGACGGGCGCTTCAGCTAAAAGCAGCTAATCAACCTTGTGACATGGCGGAGATTGAGAGGGGAATCGAGGAGAGAGATCATAGGGATATGACGAGAGCCGAATCCCCGCTTACGAAGGCGGAGGATGCTGTTCTGGTAGACACCTCTGATATGACTATACAGGAAGTTGCAGATAGGATCATCGATTTGTTTGAAAGCAGAGTCAGATAATGGAAGTCAGAGTGGCAAAGAGTGCGGGTTTTTGTTTTGGAGTCACAAAAGCAGTAGAACTCCTGGATCGGGAAATACACAATAATAAGGACAATAATAGTATTTATACCTGGGGACCTATCATTCATAATAAGGAAGTGATTCGAAGTTATGAGGAACAGGGAGTCAGGGTTTTCAATAATGAGGATGAACTGGCAGAGTCCGGAAAAGGTACAGTAGTAATAAGAGCCCACGGAGTTGCTCCTGAAATATATGAGGCTTTAGAAAAAGCCGGACTTAGAGTAGTTGACGGGACATGTCCTTTTGTAAAAAGAATTCACAGGATAGTATCGGAGGAAGTGAAGGCCGGTCGGTTTGTGGTGATCGTCGGAAATCCGGATCACCCTGAGGTCAAAGGGATTCAAGGATGGTGCCGGGGTCAAAGTGCTGTAGTCAGGACTCCAAAGGAATTCAGAGCTCTCATAAAGACCGTAAAAACCGGGATTTCAGTCGTCGCACAGACTACTTTTAATAGCAAAAAGTTCAAAGAATTTGTTGAAATTGCTGAAGATATAGAGTATGATATATTTGTTCATAATACAATCTGTAATGCTACGCATATTCGTCAGGAAGAGGCCGGTAACATGGCGGCTGAGAATGACGTTATGCTGGTAATTGGAGATGCAAGCAGCTCCAATACACAGAAATTGTATGAGATATGTAAGGCAAAGAACAGTAACACACACCACATTGAGACGTCAGCGGATATAGATAATTCGTGGTTCAACCAAGTTCAGCGCCTGGGCATTACAGCCGGGGCATCCACCCCAAACAATATTATCATGGAGGTTCAAAACAAATGCCGGAATTAACATTTGAACAGATGTTGGAGGAATCCATCAAGACAATTAGAAATGGGGAGGTTGTCGAAGGCACAGTTATTGATGTTAAAGAGAACGAGATCATTCTCAACATCGGTTATAAGTCAGACGGTATTCTTACCAAGCAGGAATACTCAAACGATCCCAGCGTAGATTTAAGAGAAGTTGCCAAGGAAGGCGACAAGATGGACGTTAAGGTCCTTAAGGTTAACGACGGAGAAGGACAGGTTCTTCTTACATACAAGAGACTTGTAGCTGAGAAGGGCAACGAGAAGATTCGCGAAGCATTTGAGAACAACGAAGTACTCAAAGCTCCCGTTACACAGATCCTCAATGGTGGTCTCGGTGTTGAGATCGAAGGCGCAAGAGTATTTATCCCTGCAAGCCTTGTTTCAGACAGCTACGAGAGAGATCTCTCCAAGTATAAAGATCAGGAGATCGAATTCATAATCACAGAATTCAATCCCAGAAGAAACCGCATCATCGGTAACCGTAAGCAGATCGTTATGGACGAGAAGAAGGAACTTCGCGAGAAGGTTCTTGCAGAGCTTAAGGTTGGAGATGTTACTGAGGGAACAGTTAAGAATGTTACTCACTTTGGTGCATTCATCGACCTTGGTGGTGTAGACGGACTCCTTCATATCTCTGAGATGTCTTGGGGTCGTGTTGACAATCCCAAGAAGCTTTTCTCAGTTGGAGATAAGGTTAAGGTTCTTGTTAAGGAAATCAACGAAGACAAGATCGCACTCAGCCTTAAATTCCCTGAGTCAAATCCTTGGGCTGACGCATCTGAGAAATTTGCAGTTGGAACTATCACAAAGGGTGTTGTTGCAAGAATGACTGATTTTGGAGCATTTGTAGAGCTCACTCCCGGCGTTGATGCTCTCCTTCATGTTTCACAGATTTCCAGAGCACACGTTGACAAGCCTGCTGATGTTCTTAAGATCGGCCAGGAAGTAGAAGTAAGAATTGTAGATTTCAATGAGGCAGACCACAAGATCAGCCTTAGCATGAAAGCACTTGAGAATTCCTCTGAGGAAGAGACTTCAGAAGAGTAGTTTTTTAGAATGTGGATTAAGGGGTATCGGATTTATCCGATACCCCTTTTTAAACGCTCAAAAACCAGATATTAAAATTGTATAAAATTTGATAATTAAAAAATTATCAAATAAGTATAATTATTATTTGCTGGTGATATAATAGTCACAAATATGATTTTTTTCAGGGAGGTCAAAAATGAGCCTTAGGACATTTAAGGGTGGTACTCACCCGAATGATGGAAAGGCGCTTGCAAAGGACAAAGTCCTTGTTGAGCTCAAGCCGGGCAAGGAACTGGTTTATCCTCTTTCCATGCATATCGGAGCCCCTGCTGTTCCGGTTGTTTCCAAAGGAGATAAAGTTCTTAAAGGTCAGCTTATCGCAGAAGCTCCTGGATTTGTTTCAGCGCCAATTTATGCAAGTGTCTCAGGAACTGTAAAGAACATTGAACCCCGACTTACGGCAACCGGGTCAATGGTTAATTCTATTATTCTTGAGAATGATGAAGAGTATCAGGAAATAGAAAAGCCGGAGGTTAAGCCCTTAGATGAGCTTACCAAGGATGAGATCAAGGCAGCGGTTCAGAAGGCCGGCGTCGTAGGCATGGGTGGAGCCGGATTCCCGACTCATGTTAAGCTTGCCCCCAAAGATGCGGACAAGATCGACTATTTTATTGTAAACTGTGCGGAATGTGAACCCTACATTACCTGTGACTACAGAAGAATGCTTGAGAATCCTGAAGAGCTCATTGAGGGAATGAGGATCGTACTTAAGCTTTTTGACAATGCTATCGGTGTTTTCGGCATTGAAGATAATAAGCCTGATTGTGTGGCTAAGCTTAAAGAATACACAGACAAGGAAGAGCGCATGGAAGTAGTGCCCTTAAAGACGAAGTATCCCCAGGGTGCTGAGCGATCCCTTATCTATGCAATAACCGGAAGAACCCTGAACTCCAGTCTGCTGCCTGCAGATGTTGGGGCGGTAGTGGATAATGTAGAAACAGTTATTTCCATATATAAAGCGGTAGCTAAGGGTGAGCCTGTTACAAGCCGTACATTTACACTTTCCGGTGATGGTGTAAATGCACCCGGCAATTTTATCGTTCCGGTAGGAATGAGTCAGACTGAGATCATTGAAGCTGCCGGTGGACTTAAGGGTGAACCTGAGAAATTTATCTCCGGTGGTCCGATGATGGGATTTGCTATGCTTTCAACTGATGTGCCGGTTACCAAGACATCTTCGGATATGGTTGTTTTTGCAAAAGATGTAGTCAGCATTTCCACAGAAACCAACTGCATCAACTGCGGAAGATGTGTGAGTGTATGTCCTTCAAGGCTTATTCCCTCAAGACTTGCTGATTATGCAGAGCGCAATGATGAGGCAACTTTTGACAAGTGGTACGGAGTGGAATGTGTAGAGTGTGGAAGCTGCAGCTATGTATGCCCCGCTAAACGTCCCCTCAAGCAGTCCATTGCAACTATGAGAAAGACTGTCCTTGCCAACAAGAAGAAGGCAGCGGCAGCTAAGAAATAGAAAGGAGAACAGATGGATAATAAATTGAATAAAGTCTCTGCTTCTCCTCATGTCAGAGACAAAGCTTCCACATCGTTTATCATGCTGATGGTATTTGTGGCGCTTATGCCTGCCACAATTTTTGGAATATACAATTTTGGTCTCAGAGCGCTTTTGATCGTTGTAGTGACAGTTGCAACGTGCGTGATCTCAGAGTATGTCTTTGAGAAGATCACTAAGAGAAAGATCACCATCGGCGATTATTCTGCTGCAGTTACAGGTTTGCTCCTTGCACTGAACCTTCCGGTTACTATTCCTGTATGGATGGCAATCCTTGGCGGTATCTTTGCTATCGTAGTTGTGAAGCAGCTCTTTGGTGGACTTGGACAGAACTTCATGAACCCGGCACTTGGAGGAAGATGTTTCCTTTTGCTTTCCTTCACCAGTGCCATGACGAACTTCACCTACGATGGTATAAGCGGAGCGACACCTCTTGCAATGCTTAAGGCCGGAGAAAAGGTTAATGTCATGAATATGCTTATCGGTAAGACCGCCGGTACTATCGGCGAGACTTCGGTTATCGCGATTCTTATCGGTGCTATAATTCTCTTAGCATTTGGAATCATCGATCTCAGAATTCCCGGTACCTACCTTCTTACTTTTGTAGTTTTCATCACTCTGTTTGGCGGACACGGCTTCGACACCACCTATATCATCGGAGAGCTTTGCGGCGGAGGTCTTATGCTTGGTGCATGGTTCATGGCCACAGACTATGTAACCTCACCTATTACCAAAAACGGTCAGATTGTGTTTGGTATTTGTCTGGGTATCCTGACAGGTCTTTTCAGAGTGTTCGGAAGCTCAGCCGAGGGTGTTTCCTACGCAATTATTTTCTGCAACCTTCTTGTTCCCATTATTGAGAGGGCTACAGTTCCGAAGGCATTTGGAAGGGGGAAGAAAGCGTAATGAATAAGATTGTTAAAAATGCAATGATTCTTACAGCAATCACTGTGATCTCCGGATTCCTTCTCGGTCTGGTGTATGAAGTTACAAAGGCGCCTATCGCCCAGGCAAAAGAAAATGCCAAGGTAGAAGCCTACAGGGAGGTGCTCGCAGATGCCGATGAGTTTACGGCTTACGAAGAATTTGATGAGGGTGAAGCTTCATCAGTGCTTAAGGATTCCGGAATCTCTGCCTGCACCATCAACGAAGTTGTTGTTGGTACTAAGAATGGAGAGAGTGTGGGATGTGTCATCACAGTAACCGACAGTGAAGGTTATGGTGGTGAGATTCAGTTCGCGGTAGGTATTGATAATTCAGGAGTTATCAAAGGAATATCTTTTCTCTCTATTGCGGAGTCTCCGGGACTTGGTATGAATGCCAAGGACGACCCTACCTGGAAAGAGCAGTATTATGATAAGGAAGTGGCTTCTTTTTCTGTTGTAAAAGGAGCATCCTCTTCGGATAGCGAGGTCTCTGCACTCAGCGGTGCAACTATTTCATCAAAAGCAATTACCGCCGGAGTCAACGCGGCTCTTTGCTATTACAATTCTGAGTTAGGAGGTGCGAAATAATGGGCTCAGCCAGAGAGAGACTTATAAATGGTCTTATCAAAGAAAACCCCACTTTTGTTATGATGCTGGGTATGTGTCCGACTCTCGCAGTTACCACCTCAGCTATTAACGGTGTTGGAATGGGACTTTCAACAACTGTTGTACTTGTATTTTCAAACCTGATCATTTCGGCACTCAGAAAGATCATACCTGATTCAGTCCGTGTGCCTGCATTTATCGTTATCGTGGCCTCATTGGTTACGATCGTTGAATTCCTTATGAATGGTTATCTGCCGGCGCTTTCAAGCTCCCTTGGCGTATACATTCCGCTTATTGTAGTAAACTGCATCATCCTTGGAAGAGCAGAGGCTTACGCTTCAAAGAATCCTGTAATGCCTTCGATTTTTGACGGAATAGGAATGGGACTTGGATTTACCGTTGGTCTTACCGCAATTGCCATGGTAAGAGAGCTTATCGGTAAGGGCAGCGTATTTGGAATCGCGGTTATGCCTAAGGGATATACTCCGATTTCCATTTTTGTGCTTCAGCCCGGTGCATTCTTTGTCCTTGCTATTTTGGTAGCGGTTATCAACACCGTGCGTGTAAACAAAGGAAAGAATAAGGTTGAGATAGGTTGTTCCCCTGAGAAATGTGGTCACTGCACACAGAATTGTGCAAATGCCCCTAAGGAAGCAAGGGAAGGAGGACAGGCATAATGAAAACATTATTGATGATCGCTGTTGGCTCAGCAATTGTAAACAATGTTACGCTGAGCCAGTTCCTTGGAATCTGTCCTTTCCTTGGAGTTTCCAAGAAGATGGATCAGGCTGCCGGCATGGGAGCTGCCGTAGTATTCGTAATCACGCTGTCATCCCTTGTGACCGGTGTGATCTATAAGTTTATCCTTGATCCTCTCGGATTTACATATCTGAGAACTATTGTGTTCATTCTTGTTATTGCGGCACTGGTTCAGTTCGTAGAGATGTTCCTCAAGAAGTCAATGCCTTCCCTCTATCAGGCCCTTGGTGTTTATCTTCCTCTGATCACCACAAACTGCGCGGTTCTCGGTGTTGCTCTCAACAATGTGGACAAATATCATTACAACATCCTTGAAGGTACTGTAAACGGATTTGCCACTGCAGTCGGATTCACCATTGCAATTGTGATCATGGCAGGAATTCGTGAAAAGATGGAGAACAATAATATTCCTGAGGCGTTTAAGGGAACCCCCATCGTTCTTGTTACCGCCGGACTCATGGCTATTGCGTTCATTGGATTTTCAGGAATAATTTAGGAGGAATCTGAAAAATGAGTTTATCTGGTATTTTGATTGCCACTGCAATTGTAGGCGGAACCGGAATCTTTATTGGATTTTTCCTTGGTTTTGCCGGTAAAAAGTTCGCAGTGGAAGTAGATGAGAAGGAAGAAGCGATTCTTGCGGTACTCCCCGGAAATAACTGTGGAGGATGCGGATACCCCGGATGTTCAGGCCTTGCAGCAGCAATCGCAAAGGGAGAAGCTCCTGTAAACCAGTGCCCCGTGGGTGGTAATCCGGTCGGAGCTAAAATTGCAGAGATCATGGGCGTTGAAGCTATTGAAACAGAGCGAAAAGTTGCTTTTGTCAGATGCAGTGGAAGCCATGGAACAGCTAAAGAACTCTATGAGTACACCGGAGTTGATTCCTGCAAAATGGTTGCTGCTATGCAAAACGGCGGCCCCTGGGCGTGTAAATCCGGATGTCTCGGATACGGTGACTGCGTTTCTGCCTGTCAGTTTGGTGCGATTCAGGTCATTAACGGTGTGAGCGTAGTATCAAAAGAACTCTGTCAGGCCTGCGGCAAATGTGTTGCGGCATGTCCTAAGGGAATCATTGAGCTCATTCCCTACAAGAACAAGTATCGTGTTGCCTGTAGTTCCACAGACAAGGGAAAGGCAGTTATGCAGGTCTGCCAGGCAGGCTGTATCGGCTGCAAGCTTTGTGAAAAAGAGTGTAAGTTCGATGCGATCCATGTTATTAACAATGTGGCAGTCATTGACTATGACAAGTGTAAGAATTGCGGCGCATGCGCAAGAAAGTGCCCCAGAGGAATCATTCGTCAATTACCTTAACAGGTATTTTGGAACAGCCTTTGGAGTAATGAACAGAATAATTACTGTCTACAAAAACAGCACAGCAATCAGGCATGGAATCTATGAGTTCCATGCCTTTTTCTGTTCCGAGAACAAAAAGGGCAGTACTAAGGGCATCCCCATCCATGGAACTTGGAGAAAACACGGTGACAGATAATAGGTCGCTATCTGCTGGATATCCGGTTGCAGGATCCATAATATGATGATATATCCGCCCATTTTCTTCAAAATATCTCTCGTAGGAGCCGGAAGTGACGATGGAACCATCTGTTATGGAAGCTGATACGATTGCCTCTCCGGTTTCGTCAAAAGGTCTTCTGATTCCCACGTTGATCTTCTCTGAATTGGACTTTCCTCCCATACAAAGGACGTTGCCTCCAAGGTTGATAAGAACATGGTCAATGTTTTTAGATTTCAGGAAGTCCCTGATTTTGTCGGCAATATACCCCTTGGCGATAGCTCCCAGATCGATTTTGGCCTCCGGATCTTGGAGGGTCACAGCGTTTCCGGAGATACTTATAAGATGATAGTCAACATGGGAGAGGGCTTCACTTATCAGGCCTTCATCCGGAACCTTTGGATCTTCTCCTTCAACATTCCAGAGAATAGAAAGGGGGGCAGTAGTGATATCAAATGCTCCGTCGGTGATATCACAGTAGTAAAGAGCTCTCTCAAGAATCTCTATGGTCTCCTCCGATACGGTCACCGGCGCTCCTTTTGATTTGTTTATCCGGTCAACGTCGCTTCCTTCAACAGTGCGGCTGAACAGTGATTCATAATGAAGACAGATTTCTTTGATCTCTGACTCCAGGGCTTTCGGATCCGGAACATTTGAAAGATCGTAGAGAGTAATGTTTATGACAGTATTAAAATAGAATCCGGAAAATGAATAATGGGTAGATTTATTTGCTGAGTAACACCCTGTAAGCTGAAATATTATTATGGTGCATAATAGAATGCAGATGATTCGATTTGTATTTTTCATGTTGCTCGTCCTTTAATTTGATACCTCATTATAGCACAGGATGTGAAGATAATATTTATGAATTATTTGCAAAAATCGAACATATGATTGCTTTTCTTGATATATGAAGGCTATTATGTTATTATTAACCAAATGTGAGGTTGGATCAGATCAATGCGCAGGAATGACTTTTTGTTGATTTTGGTACTGTTAATGTGCGGAGGAATACTTTTTGCAATCAATATGGTTATAACTTCCTCCGGGGGTAATGAAGTAGTGGTATCTGTTAATGGGGAAGAATTCGGCAGGTATCTTCTTGACCGGGATGCTGTGATCGACATTAATGGAACCAATGTTCTTCAGATCAGGAATGGTGAGGCTTTTATGAAAGAGGCAAATTGCAGGGATCTGATCTGTGTTCATCATAAAGCAATTTCCGGCAACGGGGAGAGCATAGTATGTATGCCCAACAGAATAGTTGTGGAAGTAGTAAGCGATGAGGAGTCGCAGTTGGATACGATTGCGGAGTGAATATGAGGAGCAGACGAGTTGCAGTATTGGGGCTTTTAGCCTCACTTGCCATCATTCTTGGATATGTTGAGAGTCTTATTCCAATCGGAATAGGTGTTCCCGGAATTAAGATCGGTTTTGCTAACATGGTGATCGTAGCTGTCCTTTACTTTGATGGGGCGGTAAGCGCACTGATCATCTCTGTCATACGGGTGTTTCTCATAGGATTTATGTTCGGAAACATGAGCAGCATAATCTATTCTTTGGCGGGAGCACTCTTCAGTCTTTTTGTAATGTGGGGATTGAAGAAGTTTGACAGGTTTTCAATAGTAGGAGTAAGTGCAGCGGGGGGAGCTTCTCATAATGCGGCACAGATTGCGGTGGCATCTGTATTGCTGGAGACGACAGGTATTTTTTATTACCTCCCGGTGCTTTTTGTTTTCGGCATTATCAGTGGAATAATAATAGGAATAACCGGTGGCATCATTACCGGAAGACTGAAAGGAATTGTGAGACAGTGATTGCTTTTTTGGAAGGTACAGTGGCCTTTAAGGCAGAAAACCGACTTTATCTCAATGTAAACGGTGTGGGATTTGAGGTGTTCATGCCCATGCGTTCTTTAGACAAGGTTGGGAGTACAGGTAGTTCAGTTTTTGTGTATACGTATATGGCAGTTCGGGAGGATGCTATGCAGCTCTATGGTTTTTACGGCAAGGATGAACTGGAAATCTTTAAGCTGCTAATCACTGTCAATGGAATAGGGCCCAAGGGCGGGCTTAGCGTTCTCTCGACCCTATCACCGGATGATCTTAGGTTTGCGGTTTTTTCTGATGATGTGAAAACCATATCAAAGGTGCCCGGAATCGGAAAGAAGACTGCCCAGAAGCTGATTTTGGAGCTAAAGGACAAGCTCAAGCTGGAAGACGTTCTTGACAATGAAGAAGTGGCTGTAGTCGGGGAGGCACCGGAAGATGACAGCGCAAGAAGAGAAGCCATTGAAGCACTTACGGCCCTGGGATATTCGTCATCGGAAGCATTTAAGGCTGTCAATAAGGTGGCAACAGATCCTCACATGACTGTGGAGGATATACTTAAGAAGTCATTATCTGCAATAGGAGTATAAAGATGGCCGGAAGAATCATTAATACTGAAGCCAGAACAGAAGACAGAGAATTTGAGAAATCACTGAGACCCCAGAGCTTTAGAGAATATGTTGGTCAGGAGAAGGTCAAAGAGACCCTGAGTGTATATGTGGAGGCAGCTAAGAGCCGAAATGAATCTCTGGACCATGTGCTCTTTTACGGACCTCCGGGGCTTGGAAAGACTACATTGGCTGGAATCATTGCCAATGAGATGGGAGTTTCTCTGAAGATAACCAGTGGTCCGGCAATTGAGAAACCGGGAGATATGGCGGCACTTCTCAATGCCCTTTCACCCGGGGATGTGCTTTTTGTGGATGAGATACATAGATTGAATCGACAAGTTGAGGAGGTGCTCTACCCGGCGATGGAAGATTTTGCCATTGATATTATGATTGGCAAGGGACCCACTGCCAGATCCATTAGACTAGATCTTCCACACTTTACTCTGGTGGGAGCTACCACTAGGGCAGGAATGCTGACAGCACCTCTGAGAGATCGGTTTGGCGTGGTAAGCAGACTGGAATTCTATAATGAGGAGGAGCTTCGAACCATCATTACCAGGTCCGCCAAAGTCCTCAAGGTAGATATCGACCAGGGGGGAGCTCTTGAGATGGCGAAGAGATCCAGAGGAACACCGAGGCTGGCAAACAGACTTCTGAAGAGAGTCAGAGATTTTGCTCAGGTCAGATATGACGGCAAGATCACTAAGGAAGTGGCAATTGATGCACTTAATCTTCTTGAAGTGGACAGTCTGGGACTTGATCACATGGACAGGAAGATATTGGTTACTATGATCGATAAGTTTGCCGGAAAACCGGTTGGACTTGATACCCTGGCTGCGGCTATCGGAGAGGATCCGGGAACGTTGGAAGATGTTTATGAACCTTATCTGATTAAAAACGGATTTATTAATCGCACCCCCAGGGGACGGATGGCAACACAGAGGGCATATGTCCATCTCGGGTTGGAATATAAGGAAGAATAATGATAAGAAAGCCGGAAGTACTTGCACCGGCGGGCTCTTTTGAGGCGCTTAAGGAAGCGGTCAACTCAGGAGCCGATGCGGTTTATCTTGCCGGATCAGCCTTTGGTGCAAGAGCATATGCAGATAATTTTAACGAAGAGAAGCTGTGTGAAGGGATAGATTATGCCCATCTCTACGGGGTGAAGGTTTACCTTACGGTGAATACCCTTATCAAGGAGGACGAACTCACAGAGAAGCTTTATGATTTCATAAAACCTTACTACCTTCACGGGCTGGATGCAGTTTTGGTCCAGGATCTGGGAGCGGCCGGTTTTTTGAAGAAGCATTTTCCGGATCTGCCTCTTCACGCCAGTACCCAGATGACAGTTACCGGAATTAACGGAGTTAAACTTCTGGAAGAATTTGGGTTTGAGCGTGTAGTAACTGCCCGGGAGCTATCGTTATATGAAGTGAAGGATATTATCCGGAACTGTAAGGCGGAGATAGAATGCTTTGTTCACGGGGCTATGTGTTATTGTTATTCCGGACAATGTCTGTTAAGCAGTATTATAGGCGGAAGAAGCGGAAACAGAGGAAGGTGTGCCCAGCCCTGCAGACTCCCTTATAGACTGAACAAGGAGAAGAATCCCCGGCATTATATGAGTCTTAGGGACATGAATTCCATCACGATCCTGCCGGAACTCATTGAGGCGGGAGTGGCTTCACTAAAGATAGAGGGACGAATGAAGAATCCGGAGTATGCCGGAATAATTGCCGGGATTTATCGCAAGTATGTGGATATCTACTGTGATTTGAGGAACCGGGGGCTTTCTCCCAGGGAAGCCAGAAAGCGCTTTTGTATAGAAAAAAGCGATATGGAGATTCTTAGCAGATACTACATCAGAAGCAATTCCGGAACCGGTTATTACAAAGAGAGAAACGGCCGGGACATGATCACCCCGGACAATCCGGGATATACTTCCGACAGAGCTTTTTTTGAAAAGATAGAGAAGCAAAGAGCCAATTTAAAAAGAAAACTGTCTATCAACGGATTCTTTGAAGGGCACATGGGAGAGCCGGCAAGCTTTACTGCATACAACGATACTTTTGCGGGATGCGGAGTGTCTGAGAATCCGATGAGTGAGGCTCTTTCTCGTCCTCTTACAAGTAAAGAACTTGAAGGTCGCCTGAAAAAGACTGGTCAGACGGCATTTGAATTTGAAACCATAGACTTTTCTCTGGGTGAGAATACCTACCTTGATATCAAGAGTATCAATGCCCTTAGAAGAGATGCACTCCATCAGCTTGAAAGACAGATAGTGGAGAGTTACCACAGGGAGGATAAGAGTGTTCATCCCGAGACCAGTATAAAAAATTTAGAACTTGAGAAATACGATAAGCCCGGAATAACTGCTTTGGTCCGAAACAAAATGCAGTTTGACTTCTGTCTGGAACGGAATGTAGAGTCAATATATCCTGAAGTCGAACTTTGGAGCGGAGTTGGGGGCAGTATAAGTGATATGGCAGAACTCTGTCAAAGCAGAGGAATACGTTTGATTCCCGCCATGCCCTTCGTCCTTAGAGAAGAGGATCTGAATCATTTCCGGGAAGATCTTGACCTTTGCCAGGTGGAACGGGCGGACGGAGTATTGGTGAGGAATCTGGAAGAGATTGCTTTTTTCAAAAAGAATTATCCCGGGCTTCCACTGATTGCCGACAGTGGTGTTTATACCTGGAATCGAAACGCAAGGGAAACTCTTAAGGAACTGGGCATCCAATATGATACCGTACCTTTGGAACTTAACCGCAATGAACTCAGAAGGAGAGGGCTTGCCGGATCTGAGTTAGTGATCTACGGGTACCTCCCTTTGATGGTGACGGCACAGTGCCTCAAAAAGAATTCTTCGGGCTGCACAAAGACTCCCGGAATCTTTGGCTTGTGTGACAGATACAATAACATCTTCAAGGTGGAAAATGTATGTCAGTATTGTCACAATGTGATCTACAACTCACTGCCGTTGTCCCTGTTAGCTGAGGAGGGTTTCATTGGTGGAAGTGGACTCAGATCTGTGAGGCTTTGTTTTCTGGATGAAGACTATAGTGAGATGAAAGCGGTGTTTGAGGCTCTCTCTTCAGATAACTCCGGTGATACGAGGACCAAAAAACTGACCGGAGACAGATATACAAGAGGTCATTTTGCAAGAGGTGTTGAATAACAATGGTTCATTTGATAATTGAGTTAAGTAAATATCTTATGATAATCCTTTTTGTGGTCTATGTTTACAAATGTTTTTCATATTTCACCGATAAGGATTATTATGAGCAGGATTCCATACTGGGAACTCAGCTGGCTCTGATATTTCTGATTCATTTTCTGGGATACACAGCTCTGTTTTTTGCTATGGAGGACAAAAGGACATTGCTTGGAATCCTCTATCTACTTCAGGTAGGGCTTTTTATTCTGACACAGTCCCTGTACTCGGTTTTCTATCCAAAGTCCTCAAGGCTTGTTTTAAACAATATGTGTATGCTGATGTCGGTGGGCTTTATTATGCTTGCACGACTGAATACGGACACCTGTATGAGACAGATGTTTTTTGCGGCAGTTTCTATTGTAATAAGTCTTTTTGTACCGGTGGTGGTGCGAAAGATGAAAGTTCTCCAGAAATGGACATGGCTTTATGCCGGAGTCGGAATTGCCTGTCTTGGAATCGTGCTTTTGCTCGGAGCGGTGACCGGCGGTGCGAAGCTTTCCTTTGATATTGGTCCTGTGACAATTCAGCCTTCCGAGTTTGTAAAGATTCTGTTTGTATTCTTCGTGGCAGCTGCCTTGAGAGAGAGAACTGATTTTAAGTATGTGGTCCTGGTTACGATTGCAGCCGCGGCCCATGTTCTTATTCTGGTGGCTTCCACTGACCTTGGTGCGGCAGTTATCATGTTTGTAGTTTACCTGATCATGCTTTTTGTTGCCACAAGACAGCCACTTTACCTCTTTGCTGGACTTTTTGCGGGAAGCGGGGCATCAGTTGTGGCTTTCAAACTCTTTAACCATGTCAGGGTAAGAGTGGAAGTCTGGAAGGATCCATTCGCTAACTGGGACAATGGATATCAGATCGGAAATGCTCTTTTTGCCATAGGAACCGGCGGCTGGGTAGGAATGGGACTGACCCAGGGTATGCCGGAGAGTGTTCCGGTGGTCAAGACTGACTTTATTTTTTCCGCAATCTGTGAAGAACTGGGAATCATTTTCGGACTTGGACTCATCCTTGTGTGCGTCAGCTGCTATATAATGTTTCTCAATATTGCAATGCAGATACATGAGCAGTTTTACAAACTTGTGGCATTGGGTCTTGGTACCTGCTACATTTTCCAGGTGTTTCTTAACATCGGAGGAGTAATCAAGTTTATCCCCATGACCGGACTTACCCTTCCCTGGGTCAGTTACGGAGGAAGCTCACTTTTGTCAACGACTCTTATGTTTGCGATTATTCAGGGACTATATATCCTCAGAGAGGATGAGGAGGAGGAAATCGAGAGACAAAGAGCCAGAGAATTAAGAAAACAAAGGAGACGAGTTCGATATGACCGCTAGCGGAAGAGATTACGAACGACCGGATCACAGACCAAAAAGAAAAACAAGTGCCCCGAAAGCTCCTGCCCGGAAAAAGAAAAAAAGCATCAACCGCAACAGGGATTTTGCCATTGTGACATACTTCACAGTGTTCATTTTTGTTTGTATGATGGGATACCTTGCATATTTCAATGCCGTAAAAAGCAGCGAGATAATAAGCAATTCACATAATCCGAGGTTGGATGCTTTTGAGGATCGAATAATCAGAGGAAGCATAGTTTCCTCCGACGGTAAGATTCTGGCAGAGACTGTTACAGAGGGAGATTCTTCCTACAGAAACTATCCATATGGAAATGTTTTTGCCCATGTGGTGGGTTATTCCAGTGAGACTGCAGGAAAAAGCGGACTGGAGCTGGAGGCAAATTTTGCTTTGGTTACGTCAAATGCCTTTTTCCCGGAGAAAATACTGAATAATATTAAGGATCAGAAGAATCAGGGGGATACTGTGGTTACCTCTCTTGATACAGTTCTTCAGGAGACGGCTTATAATGCCCTCGGAAACAACAGAGGAGCGGTGGTGGTCATGGAGCCCTCTACAGGCAGAATACTGGCATTGGTGTCGAAACCGGATTTTGATCCCAATACGATTTCTGAAACCTTTGATGCCCTAAACGCAGATACTACCGGAGCAAGTCCTTTGTACAACAGAGCGATCGCGGGTCAGTATGCACCGGGATCCACCTTTAAGATACTGACTGCACTGGCCTATATTCGCCAGAATCCAAATTACAACAGCTATACATATAACTGCAGCGGTAGTATTACAAATTCCGGGGTTACTGTTAACTGTTCAAATTCCACAGCCCACGGTGCGGAGGATCTTATCTTGTCATTTGCGAATTCCTGTAACTCATCTTTTATAAATATCGGACTAAGTCTCGATGTGAATGAGTACAGAAGTACCTGCGAAGACCTGCTTTTCAATCAGAAACTCCCAACACCCTTATCTAATGTAAAGGCAAAAAGCAGCTTCAAATTAGAGGAGGGATCCAGCGCTGCGGAGATAATGATGACAGCTATGGGACAGGGAGAGACTATGGTTAGTCCTTACCATATGGCTCTTATCACTTGTGCAATTGCCAATGATGGTGTGCTGATGAAACCTAGTCTTCTGGATTCTGTGCAGAATTATTCCGGATCAGTGATCAAGAACTACCACTCCCAAGAGTATCAGAGGTTAATGACTAAGGACGAGGCAGCGGAACTTACAGTCCTCATGAAGGCAGTTGTGGATCAGGGTACAGGCATGGCTCTTTCCGGAGCAGGATATACCGTGGCCGGTAAGACAGGTACCGCTGAGTACAGTACCACAAACAAAGATCTGAGCCATTCCTGGTTTACAGGCTTCTCAAATGTGGAGGATCCGGACCTGGTGGTTTCTGTTATAGTTGAAGGAAATGACGGAAATATCTCGACAAACGCAGTTGCAATTGCAAAACAGATTTTTGACGTTTATCATAGTAGATAGAAACATTTCAACTGTCAGGTGAAAGTATGGAGTTCCTAAAAAACTTGTACAGGGGCGAGAAACTCAAAAAGAGCAATTCGCAGCTGATTGCAAAACTAAAGAGACATAAGCCGGTTATGGGAACAAATGTCATAGCTCTTTCCGGGAATTCCAGGGATCAGTTGGATATTTTTCCGGCAGCTCTGTTTTATCAATCGGAGAGAATCCTCAATGACATAAGAGTAGTGGGTTTTGCTGCCGATGAGGAGGATGCCAGAAACCTGGTGATCTCAATACTCAGAGAAACACTGGAGGAGACAGGGGACTGTAACATAAGGGCTTATTTACAAGAAAAGGAATTGCGGGGTTAAATGCATTTTATTCTATTGATATTGAAGATTCTGGGCATTGCTCTTGGAAGTTTTTTGGGAATCCTGCTGATAGTCCTTTTGCTGGTATTATTTTTCCCATTAGGGTATCAGGTTAAAGGACATTATTCCGGTGACTATGGAGTGACAGCAAGAGCGTACTGGCTTTTTCACGCATTGAGTTTTTGGTACACCCTGGAGAAGGATTCAGGGTCTGTGATGAAGATAAAAGTCTTTGGAATCACTCTGGGGGGCAGAAAGAAGGATAATCCGTCGACCGGAGACAGAAAGACAGAGACCACCGGTTCTGAAGAAGTTAGCAGCACCAGGACTGAATCTTCATCGAGTGACGAGCTTAGCTTTGATCTTGACAACGGAGAGATACCGGAGGAATCGAATCTCACGGTGAGGGAAGAAATCGAAACTATCCCTGAGGAGGATACAGCAGATGTGGAGACAGGATCTGAGGCTGACAATGGAGCTTTTGCTTCGAGCCCGCAAAGCGATAAAGAGTGTATCAAAGCCTCTGAAGAAGTCCCGAAAGAAGGCTCTAAAGAATGCGAAAAAGAGTCTTGCGAGGATTCGAAAGAGAGTGTTGAAGATAAGATCCGAAACATTATCCAAGGGATTACGGACCGCAGGACACAAATAAGTGATAAGGTTGCGTCCCTTAAGGGGAAGGCAGAAGATTTGTATGGAACCCTTACCTCAAAGGAAGTGGAGGTTTCCATAGCACTTCTAAAGAAGGAAATTCGAATACTTCTTAGACAGATCCTGCCAAGAGAATTGAGAGGTAAAGTGAATTTTGGCCTGGACGATCCGGCAATGACAGGTGAGATCTACGGAGCCTTGGTCACATTGCTTTTGATGATACCCAGAACAAAGGTTGTAGTAGATCCGGATTTTGCAAATAAAGTTATAGATTTGGATCTTACTCTCAAAGGAAGAATCACCATTGCCTTTCTTTTGCCCTCCCTATGGAGGCTGTACAGAAGCAAGGAGTTAAGAAAAGCATACAAAGATATCAGGAGGAACGTAAATGGCTGATAATAAGATCAACAGTACAGTAGAGTCACTGTTTAAAGGAATGAACGAGTTTATTGCTTCTAAGACAGTGGTGGGAGAGCCGGTCAGAGTAGGTGACACAACGATTATCCCTCTTGTGGAGGTATCTTTTGGAATGGCTGCCGGAGCTAGCGGTGAAGCTGCCAAGCAGAAAGGTAACGGAGGTATGGGAGGAAAAATGATTCCCAACTCTGTTCTGGTTATAAAGGACGGCAATGTTAAGCTTGTAAATATTAAGAATCAGGATTCCATAACGAAGCTTTTGGATATGGTGCCGGACGTGCTTGACCGCTTTAAGCCGAAAGACAAGGACGTTGAAGAGGCAGTAGAGAAGTCAGTAGAGGATATTAAGGCTAATCCTGAATTATAGTAATGAAGGTGATTTTGTGAAATACCGGAGAATATTTGTAATTGTGATGGACTCTCTCGGAATCGGATGTATGGAAGATGCGGCAAGATTCGGAGATGAAGGAGCTGATACCTTCGGTCATATTTCTGAAACAGTAGATTCTTTAAGCATACCCAATCTTGCCGGATTAGGTATGCTTAATCTGCATAAAATAAGACAGTATCCTGAATTGGTGGATTTCAAAGGTTATCAGATGGCGCTGAATGAAGCCAGCAACGGAAAGGATACAATGACCGGCCACTGGGAGATGATGGGTATAAGGACAGACAAACCCTTCATCACTTTTACGGATACCGGATTTCCTGAGGAACTGATCAAGGAACTTGAAAAGCGAACCGGGCATAAAGTTATCGGAAATAAAGCGGCCAGTGGAACGGAGATCATAAAGGAATATGGCGAGGAAGAGATTGCAACCGGCCATATGATCGTCTACACTTCTGCGGATTCAGTGCTTCAGATCTGTGGTAACGAGGAGACTTTTGACCTTAAAGAACTCTATCGCTGCTGTGAAATCGCAAGAGAGATCACAATGAGGGATGAGTGGAAGGTGGGGAGGGTCATTGCAAGGCCCTACATCGGAAAGACCAAAGATGAATTTGTGAGAACCAGCAATCGTCACGATTATGCCCTTTCACCCCCAAATCAGACTGTGCTGGATGTAATGAAGGAAGCGGGGTATTCCTGCATTTCTATTGGCAAGATATTTAACATTTTTAACGGCTGTGGACTCACAGAAGATAATCCGTCAAAGAGTTCTGTTCACGGAATGGAGCAGACTATTATGAAGGCGGAAGAGGATTTTTGCGGACTCTGCTTTGTCAATCTTGTGGACTTTGATTCCCTTTGGGGACATCGGCGCAACCCGGAAGGATATGCCGGGGAGATCGAGAAATTTGATGTTAACCTCGGAAGATTGCTTTTGAAACTCCGAGAGGATGATCTTCTTATGATCACTGCTGATCACGGCAATGATCCGACCTGGAAAGGTACAGATCATACGAGAGAGAGGGTTCCCCTAATTATGTATTCTCCGTCAATGAAAGGAAGGGGAACTCTTGGTACAGCAGATAACTTCGGATGCATCGGAGCAACAATCTGTGATAACTTTTCTGTCGATATGCCGGATCATCTGATTGGAAAATCTTTTCTGCAGGAGTTGAAATAATCGTCCGGTTGTGATATGCTAAGGCAAATCGGATATCAAACTTAAATGCGTTGAAGAGGAATAGTAGTATACTTCAGGATAATCAGAGAACAGTCGGTTGGTGCAAGACTTGTCGTAATGTTGTATATGAACTCGCCTCAGAGCTGCTGGCTGAAGGCTTTTGCTGTGTAGGTACAGACGGAGATGTCTTCCGTATAAGAGACAGCGACATGATGGTGTTGCATGAGTGCATGGTTTTCCATGAAATAGAGTGGTACCGCGTAAATATGAATTTGCGTCTCTATCTTACCGTTTAGGTTTGATAGAGATTTTTTTGTGATAGCGCCGAGCAGAGTTCCGGCAGTGTCTGAAGCTCTGGCGGGTGATTACAATCTCAGAATAGGTCTATCGGGTTATTCTGATGATTCGTATTATTGTTAGATCAGTGAAGGAGGAATTGACATGACAGCAATATCAGACAAGTATGCCCCTCAGTACTTTCTTCCCGAAGAATGTACTTATGATTGGGTAAAGAAAGACCGTATTACCAAAGCTCCCAAGTGGTGCAGTGTTGACTTAAGAGACGGAAATCAGGCTCTTATTAAGCCCATGTCCCTTGAAGATAAACTTGAGTTCTTTAAGCTTCTTGTGAAGATCGGGTTTAAGGAGATCGAGGTAGGCTTCCCTGCGGCTTCAGAGACAGAATACAGATTCTGCCGTGAGATCATTGAGAGAGGCCTTATTCCCGATGATGTGACAATTCAGGTTCTCACTCAGGCAAGAGAGCACATTATCCGTAAGACTTTCGATGCTCTTGAGGGGGCTCCTCATGCGGTAGTACACCTTTACAATTCAACTTCCGTTGCTCAGAGAGAGCAGGTTTTCGGTAAGAGCAAAGAGGAGATCAAGCAGATCGCAGTGGACGGAGCGATCCTTCTTCAGAAGCTTGCCAGGGAGACCAAGGGAGATTTTACTTTCCAGTACAGCCCTGAGAGCTTCCCCGGAACAGAGATTGAATATGCAGTTGATGTTTGCAACGCAGTGATTGATGTATGGAATCCTACTCCTGATAAGAAGGTTATCATCAACATCCCTACCACAGTGCAGATTGCCATGCCTCATGTGTTTGCTACTCAGATAGAGTACATCCACAAGCATCTCCATAGCAGAGATGCAGTTACTCTCTGCGTACACCCTCATAATGACAGAGGCTGTGGAGTGAGTGATGCAGAGCTTGCGGTACTTGCGGGAGCAGAGAGAGTTGAGGGAACTCTTTTCGGAAACGGAGAGAGAACCGGAAATGTGGATATCATTGTTCTTGCCATGAATATGTACACACATGGCGTGGATCCCGGACTTGACTTCAGTCATATTTCTCAGCTCAGAGAGAGATATGAGCACTTTACCGGCATGAAGGTACATGAGAGATCTCCCTATTCCGGAGATCTGGTATTTACAGCCTTCTCCGGATCCCACCAGGATGCCATCTCTAAGGGAATGGCATTCAGAGAGGCCGGCAAGAGCGGAGATAAGTGGACAGTACCTTATCTGCCTATTGATCCCAAGGATCTTGGCAGAGAGTACGAGTCAGATATCATCAGAATCAACAGCCAGTCCGGCAAGGGCGGCGTAGCCTTTATCCTTGAACACAACTTCGGAATCGCACTTCCTAAGACCATGCGTGAAGAAGTGGGATATCTTGTCAAGGGATACTCTGACAGACACCACAAGGAACTCTCACCTAAAGAGATTTACGAGATCTTCACTAAGGAGTATGTGGATCAGAAGGGAGTATTCGAGATCGGACACTGTGCTTTCAGCCACAAGGAAGGCAAGGATGTTAAGGGTAAGATAACCCTTAAGGTCGGTTCAAAGGAATACACAAAAGAAGCGACCGGAAACGGCCGCCTCGATGCAGTGAGCAATGCTATTAAAGAGTACTTTGGAACAAGCTATGAACTCACAGATTACGAGCAGAAAGCTCTTTCCAAGGGTTCCAAGTCCAAAGCGGTATCCTATGTGGGTATTGTTAAGGATGGCAAGAAGTACTGGGGCGTAGGTATCCATGAGGATATTATCCGAAGCTCCATCAAAGCTCTTGCAGCAGCTGCCAACAGACTGGAGAAGAACACAGATTTCAGATAGACGAAGTATTATTCTGCGGAATACTTCTTCTGTTTTTCACGCTGGATACGACGGGTCGAGCTTAATTGCTCGACCTTTTCCATTATTCTGGAAAGATATCTGAATACCGGCTCCGTGATAATGGTGAACGCTCCCAAAAGCATAGCGCACTTCAAAGACACGGTAGATATGCCAAAGAGTTCGTTTAAGAAGACGATGGCACCAAGCATTCCTATGACCATAGCAATCCATACTACTAATCGGAAGGTATTCATAGGCGATGAGATCCTGTAGAGGATCATTACACCTACCACCGCAAGGAGAAGGGCAGATGCCGTGGAAACGTCCACTTTGTCCACTTCAAAAACAGTGCCAAAAACTACCATGGATCCCACTACCAGGAAGTTTGTAAGGGCGCCGGGGATGGCCTTCAAAAGGACATTAGTCAGGAAGTCTCCTTCGATTCGCTTTTTGCTGGATTCCAGAGCCAGAAGGAAGGCCGGAACGCCTATAGTGAACATGCTTACCAGAGAGATCTGAGAAGGAGTCAGAGGATAACTGTTGAAGGTAATAATGGAAAAAAGAGCCATTAGCAGTGAAAAGATGTTTTTCACAAGGAAAAGGCTGGCAGATCTCTGGATGTTGTTAACGACTCTGCGTCCTTCCAGAACAACGCTGGGAAGGGAGGCAAAGTTATTCTGCAAAAGCACGAGCTGAGAAGCCTGAGCTGCTGCATCGCTTCCGGAGGCCATTGCGATACTGCAGTCTGCCTCTTTGAGAGCAAGAATATCGTTGACACCATCTCCGGTCATTGCAACGGTGTGACCTTTTGCCTGAAGCGCGTTGACAAGGAACTTTTTCTGGTTTGGGGTGACCCGGCCGAAAACAGTGTATCTTGTAACTGCCCGGGTAAAGTCCTCTGCGGTTCTGAGCTGTCTTGCGTCAATATAATTCTCAGCACCTATTATTCCGGCTTTCATTGCCACTTTGGATACGGTATGAGGGTTGTCACCGGAAATTACCTTGATCTCAACCCCTTGTTTGTGGAAGTAGGAGAAGGTCTCCGGAGCTTCTTTTCGGATAGGGTTAGACATGAGGAGCAGGGCATATGGATCAAACTTGTCGCTGAGAGGCTGACCCATAACCGGAGTTCCGTGATAGCGGCCAAATACCAGGACACGGTGACCTTCATCCGCCTCTCGGTCGATTTTTGATTGATATGCTGCATATTTCTCCCGAAGGACAAATTCCGGGGCACCAATAACGAAGGATTCATTTCCAAAGGTGACAGAACTGTACTTAGTTGAGGAAGAAAAAGGAGTGATAGCTGTGGCCCTTATGCCTGAAGGCTTATTGAAAAAGGACTGAAGCGCCACCATAGTTATATTGTCACTGGACATGGAATTTACAAAATCTGAGATCATTGTCTCAAGAGGAGGCATTTTCTCCGGATGATAGGCAGGGAGAGTTATCATACCGTCGGTCTCCATCCGGTTCTCAGTAATAGTACCTGTCTTATCTACACATAAAACGTCAACCCGGGCCAGAGTCTCGATGCAGGCGAGTTCATGAACCAGGACTTTTTTCTTGGCCAGGCGCATTACCGAGAGAACCAGGGCGGCACTTGCCAGAAGATAGAGTCCTTCGGGAATCATTCCTATAATAGCAGCAACCATGGAAACGATGCTTTCTCTGAAAGAAGCGTGGTTGAGGAAGAACTGCTGAATAAAAAGCATAACGCCAATAGGTACAAGAATAATACCGGCAAATTTGACCAGTTTCTTGAGAGAGTTCATCATCTTGGAACTCTCGGCTTCCTTCACGGTCTTGGCCTGAAGTGTCAGGCGGGAGATATAGGATTCCCTGCCGACCTTGTCCATGCGCGCAAAGCATTTGCCGGAGATGATAAAGCTTCCGGATAAAAGGGAGTCACCGGGTTTCTTCGTGATCTCGTCGGACTCACCGGTGATAAGAGACTCGTTTACCTGTACCTCGCCGCTGACTAATGTGCCATCAGCGGGAATTTGGGCTCCGGCGGTAAAAATCACAATATCATCCAGTACCAGGTTCTCTGCAGGGATCGTGGATTTTTTACCGTCTCGTATAACCTTGGCCTTAGGGGCGTTGAGCATGTTGAGCTTATCCAATGTTTTCTTGGATCTGATCTCCTGAATTATACCAATGAGAGTGTTGGCAATGATAATAGGAAGAAAAGTGAGGTCTCTGAAAGAACCTGCGATGATCAAAAGGGCAGTGACCCCGGCAAAAATATAGTTAAAATAAGTAAAAACGTTGCTGTGTATGATCTCAGCCACAGATTTGGAAGGGGGATCCACAGGGGTGTTTACGAGTCCTTCAGAAATTCTCTGTTTGACCTGGGCTGTACTAAGGCCATCTCCGGGCAGGACGTCAAAGCGTCTTACGTCGGCGGAGCGGAGGATCCTCCTTGCGGGAGTGTTCTGAACTTTGTTTTTTCCGGTTCTTTTGCTCATGATATCAGTTCCTTATATGAAAAAATTTGAAAAAAATGCCATAATAATATAGAATAAATATATCACATGAGATGGTGAAAAAGAACGAGATAATTCTTTTTTAATGCTTGACATCTAAATGACGGTCATGTTAAATTATTTCTTGTGATTAGTTACATTAAGAAGAGTGTGTCTCTCACCTGCTCATTTATATGTCGACAGGTCAATATCTCATCGATAGATCACATCGGTGAAGTATGTTCGGACAGCTCTTCGGTTGTCCTTTTTTATTTCTCTTTTTTGATGTGTTGGAGGTGAATTACAATTAGCGAGTTTTTAATCAATGAACAGATCAGGGACAGAGAAGTACGTCTTGTGGGCCCTGATGGTGAGCAGCTGGGTATTATGTCATCCCGTGAAGCTCTTGAGAAGGCTAACGAGATGGATCTCGACCTTGTGAAGATTGCTCCCACAGCCAAGCCGCCGGTATGTAAATTGATCGACTATGGCAAGTTCAGATATGAACAGGCAAGACGTGAAAAGGAAGCAAAGAAGAAGCAGAAGACAGTTGAACTTAAGGAAGTCAGAATGACACCCAATATCGATGTCAATGACTTTAACACTAAGGTCAACTCAACAAGAAAATTCCTTGAGAAAGGAAATCGTGTCAAAGTTACACTTCGTTTCCGCGGACGTGAGATGACTCACATGAATGCAAGCAAGCATATCCTTGATGATTTTGCCGAGGCTCTTAAAGATTGTGCATCAGTCGATAAGCCTGCGAAGATCGAGGGAAGAAACATCTCGATGGTTTTGTCCGAGAAGCGTTAATAAATACCAGGAGGAAAATATCATGCCTAAGATGAAGACAAAGAGAGCTGCTGCAAAGCGCTTCAAAAAAACAGGTACAGGTTTATTAGTAAGAAATAAAGCTTATAAGAGCCATATCCTTACAAAGAAGTCTACAAAGAGAAAACGTAATCTCCGTAAGGACGCAGTAACAGATAAGACAAACGTTAAGAACATGATGAAGGTATTACCGTATCTGTAGATCGTAGAAGGAGGAAATAGGAATGGCTAGAATTAAAGGTGGAATGGGCGCAAAGAAACGCCACAACCGCACACTTAAATTAGCAAAAGGATATCGTGGAGCCAGATCTAAGCAGTATCGTGTTGCGAAGCAGACTGTTATGAAGGCTCTTTCAAATGCATTCGCAGGAAGAAAGCAGAAGAAACGTCAGTTCCGTCAGCTTTGGATCGCTCGTATCAATGCAGCTGCTAGGATGAATGGTCTTTCATACAGCAAGTTCATGCATGGACTTAAACTCAATGGAATCGATCTCAACCGTAAGGTTCTCGCTGATATGGCAGTTAATGATGCAGCAGGTTTTGCTGCACTCGCTGAGGCTGCTAAGGCTAAGCTTGCATAGTCGATTATTTTGTGGGGAATTCTCATCAGAGAGTTCCCCAATAATTTTGAAAAAAAGTATTGACTCAATATAAATATTAATGTATTATATACGTGTTGCGCGGAGGTGTCGGAACTGGCAGACGAGCAAGACTAAGGATCTTGTGCCTCTTATTGGCGTGTGGGTTCAAGTCCCATCCTCCGCATTGAATCTCAAAACTACTGTTTTGAGATTTTTTTGTTTAGCGACGTGCCATAGTTTGGTCAGTGCCCTGACCTTGGAGAATGCAAACAATCTCAGAAAGTGACTATCTGGCACTTGTGATGATTCGTTTTTAGAAAGTGTTTGAGGATAAGACCATGAACAGACCGGTTTCCCCACGTGAATACAGAGAAATATATGACCTGCTGGATGAGTTTTCTCCGTTGAAATGCGACTGCGGAATGCTTTGTGACTCGGCTTGCTGTAAGAGTGACCCAGGGGTGGAAATGGGAATGTATCTTTTGCCCGGAGAAGATAGGATACATGACAAGAGGGATTCCTGGCTTGATTGGTCTCTGGATGATGTTGAGGACTATGATTTTCCTGATTCCTGGAGCGGAAAGGTGTGGTTTGTAAACTGCAAGGGTCCTGGATACTGTAAAAGAAACTTACGTCCTATTCAGTGTCGTACTTTCCCACTGACTCCGCATCTGACCGTGGAGGGAGAACTCAGAATGATCGTCATTGATGAGGGGC
This sequence comes from Clostridiales bacterium, assembly GCA_029227635.1. Lineage (GTDB taxonomy): Bacteria > Bacillota > Clostridia > Lachnospirales > Lachnospiraceae > SUG1684. The sequence goes on along the minus strand of JAQYAH010000049.1, from coordinate 8,306 downwards.
TTATGTATTCTTGTCCCATTATTGATAAACAGATGAAACTGGATGAGAGATTTGTTCAGGCGGCCTATAAGGCCTGGGGCAGGCTGATACAGGATAAGAAGATTTTCGACCTGGTATACTATGATTCCAGGGCAAGAGAGGAGGGGCTCTTAGAATAATGGAAAAGTGTTTTGGAAGACCCGGGGATGCTTCGGGACGCCTTGAGAGAGAGATAAGATGTTACGATTTTCTGGATGGCCTTGGGGTATCATACAGTCGGTGTGATCACGAGGCGGCTTTTACAATGGAGGCCTGCGAGGAGGCAGATAAGACTCTTGGGGTCAATATGTGTAAGAACCTTTTCCTCACTAACAGACAGCACACAGACTATTATCTGTTATTGATGCCCGGGAACAAGGTGTTTAAGACCAAAGAGCTTTCCCACCAGATAGGAAGTGCAAGGCTTTCTTTTGCATCCGGTGAGGAGATGGAGGAGAAACTTGGGGTAACCCCCGGATCCTCCACGGTGCTTGGTCTCTTAAATGATTCCGGGAACGAGGTGAGACTCCTTATAGATCGAGACCTCACTAAGGAAGAGTGCTTCGGGTGTCATCCCTGTATCAATACTTCCAGCATTGCTTTTTCGAGCAAAGACCTGTTTGAGAAAGTCATTCCGGCACTTGAGCATGAAATAACTTTTGTGGATTTAAAAGGGGAATAATTTCCTCTTTTTTTTCTTCAAAAAAGGATTTCGATTAAAGGAGACTGTATTAATAAGCATAGGCTATTAAATAAAGAAAGGTTTTTTAATGAATATCAGAGAGCAGCTTGAAGCGAGGGAACAGGAGTATTTGAGTCCCCTGGCTTCCCTGAGCAGGAATTCCAAAGGTCGAAAAGTTAAGGAGGAAGAGTGTGATATCAGACCCTGCTATCAAAGGGACCGGGACAGAATTCTTCACAGCAAATCATTCAGAAGACTCAAACATAAAACTCAGGTATTTCTGGACCCGGTAGGAGATCACTACCGTACCAGGCTTACCCACACTCTTGAAGTGTCTCAGAATGCCAGGACCATCTGTAAAGCCCTGATGCTTAATGAGGATCTGGTGGAAGCCATTGCTCTTGGCCACGATCTTGGCCACCCGCCTTTTGGTCATGCCGGAGAGAGAGCCTTAAATGAGATCAATGAGGAGGGTTTTTGCCACAATGAGCAGAGCCTTAGAATCGTGGAAGTGATCGAGAATGAGGGGAGAGGACTGAATCTTACTTTTGAGGTCAGAGACGGCATCCTGAACCACAAGACGGCGGGCAGACCTTCAACTCTTGAGGGAAAGATCATCCGTTTTTCGGATAAGATCGCCTATATACATCATGACATAGATGATGCTATCAGAGCCGGAGTCATAACTCAGGACATGATACCCCGGGAGATCAGAAGTTTTCTCGGAGAAGATTCCGGAACCAGACTGGATTCCCTCATGAACAGTATTATAACCACAAGCTGGGAGAGAAATGACATTGCCATGGATGAGGCTCATCTGGAGGCTATGATGGATCTTCGAAAGTTCATGTTTGAGTATGTTTATACCAATCCCAGTGCTAAGAAAGAGGAGAGCAAGGTCAAGAATATAATCGAAGGACTCTATGATTACTACCTGGTGAGGTATCACGAGCTTCCTGAGGATTATATCCGCCGGGCTGAAGAAGGAGATGGCTGCGAGAGGGCAGTGTGCGACTACATCGCAGGTATGACCGACCAATATGCCATCAAGAAATTTGAAGAAATATATGTTCCGAAATCCTGGAGGTACTAGAAGTTGTATTATTCGGAAGATATTGTTGAGGAAGTCAGAAGTTCCACCAATATTGTGGACCTGATCTCTTCATACGTGAAGCTAACAAAGAAAGGAAGCTCATATTTTGGGCTATGTCCTTTTCATAATGAGAAGACCGGATCTTTTTCCGTGAGCGAGACCAAGCAGATGTATTACTGCTTCGGATGCGGAGCCGGAGGTAATGCCATCACGTTTCTCATGGAGTACGAGAATTTTTCTTTTCCGGAAGCCCTTAAGTATCTGGCAGACAAAGCCGGAATTAAGCTCCCTGAGAAGGATATCTCGAAGGAAGCGAGAAAAGAAGCAGATCTTAAGCAGACTATCCTTGAGGTCAACAAGGAGGCGGCAAGATATTACTATGCTATGCTGAAATCCGAAAAGGGGGCCGCAGGAAGACGGTATCTTTCGGGAAGAGGATTGTCTGAGGAGACTATAAAACAGTTCGGACTTGGATTTGCGGATAAGTACAGCAGCGGGCTGTATCGCTACATCAAGAACAAGGGGTACTCTGATGAGGTGCTTATGGAGACGGGGCTTTTCAGGTTTGATGAGAAATATGGCATGTCTGATAAGTTCTGGAACCGGGTCATGTTTCCCATAATGGATGTGAACAGCAAGGTGGTAGCTTTCGGCGGCAGAGTCATGGGGGATGCCAAACCCAAGTATTTAAACTCCCCGGAGACCAAAGCTTTTTCCAAAAGCAATCATCTTTACGGTCTTCATATAGCACGGAGAAATAAGACTCGCAAGCTGATTCTCTGCGAAGGCTACATGGATGTTATTGCTCTTCACCAGGCCGGATTTCCCATTGCAGTGGCTTCCCTTGGAACGGCGCTGACAAGAGGTCAGGCACAGCTTCTGAAGCGGTACGGTGACACAGTCTATCTGGTGTATGACAGTGATGCCGCGGGAGTAAAGGCGATTGTAAGAGGCTGGTATATCCTGAAGTCAGCAGGGTTGGAATCACTGGTAGTGGACCTTAAACCCTTCAAAGATCCTGATGAGTTTATCCGCAATCGCGGTGCCAAAGCCTTTCAGGAGCGGCTTGATAAAGCCTCCAGCGGGTTCATGTTCATAATCAGGAATATTCAAGGCAGTTATGATCTCAGGCGCCCTGAGGAGAAGACCAGGTTTTTGCACGAAGCGGCCAGAGAGCTGGTGAAGATCGAGGAGGAGATTGAACGTACCACCTACATCCAGGCGGTGGCTGAGGAGTACGGTGTGAGCTTTGAGAGCCTTAGAAAGCTGGTGGCATCAGAGGCCATGAGAGTTCCGGCACCAGTTAGGGCTGAGGAGGAACAGGCGCCGGCATTGAGGAAGAAAAAGCCGGAAAAAGACAGTTCGATAAAAGAGGCTCAGAGATTGCTGCTTACAATGCTCACGGACAACCCGGGAATTTACCCAAAGATCAGTAAATATGTGTATCCGGAAGATTTTTCCGAAGGGCTTTATCGGGAAGCGGCAACAAAGCTCTACTCTCAGTTAGATTCGGGAAAAGCTAATCCCGCAGCCATAGTGAGCTGTTTCGGAAATGAGAAGGAGCAGCAGGAGGCGGCCGCACTTTTTCAGATGAAGATCACAGAGGCGGATCAGAAAGAGAGATCCAGAGTTTTAAAGGAGGCAGTCCTCCGCATAAAGAGATATTCCCTTAAGATCGCAGGAGACAATATGAATCCGGCAGATCTGGAGGAAATGCAGAGGCTTATCAAGGGAAGAAAAGCTCTTGAGCAGTTGGAGAAGATCGATATACTTGCAAACTGAAGATAATCAATAGAGGTGACAAAATGGAAGAAAACAAAGTAACACTGGAACAGCGTATCGAGGAGATCGTGGAATTTGCCAAGAAAAAAAGAAATGTCCTGGAAGATCGGGAAGTAGCGGATCTTCTTGGTGATCTTGATATCACTGCGGAACAATATGAAAAAGTCCTGGATATGCTTGAATCAAAGAACATTGATATTCTGAAGATTGATGACGATGATGACAAGATCGATGACGATGACATTATTCTTGACAATGAAGATGATCTCGTTGATGAGGCAGAGAATCTTGATCTCACTCTTTCTGACAGCATCAGCATTGAAGATCCGGTGAGAATGTATCTCAAGGAGATCGGCAAAGTTTCTCTTCTTACCGCAGAGGAGGAGATAGAGCTGGCAAAACGCATGGAGGAAGGTGATGAGGAAGCCAAGAAACGTCTTGCGGAAGCCAACTTACGACTTGTGGTCAGCATTGCAAAGCGCTACGTAGGACGCGGAATGCTTTTCCTCGACCTCATTCAGGAAGGAAACCTGGGCCTGATAAAGGCGGTAGAGAAGTTTGACTACAGAAAAGGTTACAAGTTCAGTACCTATGCTACCTGGTGGATCAGACAGGCCATCACCAGAGCCATTGCGGATCAGGCGAGAACCATCCGTATTCCGGTTCACATGGTGGAGACCATCAACAAACTGATCAGAGTATCAAGACAGCTCCTTCAGGAGCTGGGCAGAGAGCCTTCCCCGGAGGAGATCGCTGCGGAGATGAATCTCCCTGTGGAGAGAGTAAGAGAGATCCTTAAGATATCTCAGGAGCCGGTATCTCTTGAGACTCCTATCGGTGAGGAGGAGGATTCTCATCTTGGAGATTTCATTCAGGATGACAATGTTCCATATCCTTCCGAGGCAGCGGCTTTTACCCTCCTCAAGGAGCAGCTTAATGAGGTTCTGGATACCCTGACCGACAGAGAGCAGAAGGTGTTGAGACTCAGATTTGGACTGGATGACGGAAGAGCCCGCACTCTTGAAGAAGTAGGACGGGAGTTTGACGTAACAAGAGAACGTATTCGTCAGATCGAGGCGAAGGCCCTCAGAAAGCTTCGTCACCCGACAAGAAGCAAGAAACTCAAAGATTATCTGGAGTAGCAGATGGTTCTATCAAAAAGACTGGAATGTATTTCCCAATTGGTTACGGTAAAAAGCAGTATCGTAGATGTGGGCACGGATCATGGCTTTTTGCCTATAGCTATGGTATCCAGGGGGCAGATCGAGAGGGCGGTAGCCGCTGATCTGAGAAAAGGACCTTTGGCCGGTGCAGAAAAGAATATAGCAGAAAAAGGCCTTTCAGACAGGATAAGGACAAGGCTTTCCGACGGTCTTTCAAACATTGAGGCAGGAGAAGGGGAGGCTCTGGTGATCTCGGGAATGGGAGGAAATCTCATTACGGAAATCCTGAGGAGGGACCACGCTAAGGCTGTAAGCTTTAAGGAGTGGGTGTTATCCCCGCAATCGGACAATGATCGATTGCTTTCATATGTGTATGAGGCAGGTTTTCACATTGAAGCCCAGGCGGATCTCTACGAGGATGGCAAGTATTACTTTATGTTCCGGGCAGTAGAAGGTCATAGAGATATTCCCGAAGATCCGGCTTTTCCATATGGACATCTGCTGGTTAAAGATCACGATTCTGTGCTTTTTGAGCACCTGTCAAAGCTTTTGACGGAGAAGGAAGAGGTGCTTTTGCATCTGAGAGATCTGGAGAGCGAGAAGGTTAAGCGCAGAAGGATAGAAATCAGTCGAGAAATACAGGAGCTGAAAGAGGTTTTGAAGCAATATGAAATGCAGTGAGATAATGGAGGTCATTCGGGAGACTTTTCCTGAAGACAAAGCACTTTCCTGGGATCACGTGGGGCTTTTGTGCGGAGACGAAGATCAGGAAGTGTCAAAGATCCTGGTGGCAGTGGATGTAACAGAGGAGATTGTTGAGAGTGCTGTGGTCAAGGGATGCGATATGATAATCTCTCACCATCCGATGATCTTTTCTCCACTTTACTCGGTAAACGCAAAAGACCATACCGGGCGAAAACTGTTGAAGCTGATTCGCAATAATATTTGCTGCTTTGCCATGCATACCAACTATGACACGGTGAGAATGGCAAAACTCGCCGGAGAGCTGCTGGGGCTTTCGGACATGGAAGAATTGTGTGAAGATGGCATAGGGGTTATCGGCAATCTAAAAGACACGGCAGCAGGACTTTGTGAGAAGGTAAAGCACACATTTGGGCTTTCTCAGGTGATCTTTTATGGGAATACGAGTACCCGGATCGATAAAGTGGCAATCGTTCCCGGATCGGGAAAAAGCACGATTCGCGAGGCTCTTTCAAAGGGGGCTCAGGTGCTTATCACCGGAGATATTGGTCATCATGACGGGCTAGATGCAAAGGAAATGGGGTTAAGTATCATTGATGCCGGTCACTACGGAGTGGAGCAGATTTTTGTAAAAGACATGGGAGAATATCTGGCGGAGAGGGTACCAGGGGTTGAGGTACTGAAGGAAGCTGTCAGAATTCCCTATTCCATAATTTAAGGAGTTACACATGATAAGGGTTACTGTTGACGGAAAAGAATACGAAGTAAAAGAGGGAGCCACCTACGGGGATGTGGCAAAACTCGTGCAGGATAATTATGAGTACGACATTATCCTTGCAAAAGCAAAAAACAAGCTCAGGGAGCTTTTTTCAAAAGTTGAGGATGGTCAGGAGATCAGTTTTTTCACTGTGGATGACAGTGTGGGAAGAGACTGCTACAACCGCAGCGTCACTTTCCTCATGATCACCGCAGCTGATGATATCCTCTCAGACGGAACCGGACAGGTGGTGAAGATCCTCTACGGACTCAGCAAAGGTTACTACTGCGAGCTGGATCCGAAATATATCTGCGATGAGGCGTTTATCGAGAAACTAAAAACCAGAATGAGAGAGATCGTGGAGGCTGATGAACCTATTGTAAAAAGCAGTCTTCCCACCAATGAGGCCATCGACTTTTTCCGGGAAAAGCGCATGGTGGACAAGGAGAAGCTGTTCAGATACCGTCAGGCATCCAAGGTAAATATTTACAGCCTGGACAACTATTCCGACTATTTCTACGGTTATATGGCTTCCAGCACTGGAATTCTCAAGACATTTGATGTGCACAAGTACGACAAAGGCTTTGTACTCCAGTTTGCTTTTCTCAATGATCCCGACAAGGTTGCGGACTTCAGACCGGAGAATAAGCTCTATGAAGTGTTGAAAGAGAGCAAAAAGTGGAGCAGGCTTATGGGTGTCGATACCGTTGGAGCTCTAAATGATGAGATTACTGCCGGTAGAGGAAATGACCTGGTGCTTATCCAGGAGGCTCTTCAGGAGAAGAAGATTGGTGACATTGCAGAGCAGATCGTTTCCAACAAAGATTACAAGTTTGTACTGGTGGCTGGTCCTTCTTCATCGGGTAAGACTTCTTTTACCAACAGACTTTCCATCCAGCTCAGAACTCACGGTATCCGTCCTCAACTGATCTCGGTGGATAACTATTTTGTTGACAGAGAGAAGACTCCCATTGATGAGAATGGTGAGTATGATTTCGAGTCAATATATGCGCTTGATCTGGAGCAGCTGAACAAGGATATCAAAGCTTTGGTGGAAGGGCAGGAGATAGATGCTCCCACCTACAATTTTGTCAAGGGCCGACGGGAATATCTGGGCAATAAGATGAAGATGGGTGCAGATGATATACTTCTTCTGGAGAGTATTCACGGGCTCAATGATCAGCTCACGTACCTGCTTCCCGCCAAGAATAAGTTCAAGATCTATATCAGTGCGCTGACTTCCCTGAATATTGATGAGCACAATCGAATTCCCACTACCGACGGCAGGCTTCTTCGCCGGATGGCGAGAGATGCCAGAACCAGGGGAATTTCTGCAAGGGAGACCATCCGGATGTGGCCTTCCGTAAAAAGAGGAGAGGAGAAGAATATTTTCCCTTACCAGGAAACGGCAGATGTAATGTTTAACTCATCCCTGATCTATGAATTGGCGGTATTAAAGCAGTGCTGCGAGCCTTTGCTTTACGGAATCCCTCAGGATTCACCGGAGTACCCTGAGGCAAAACGATTGCTCAAGTTCATGGACTACTTCCTGGGATTCAGCAGCGATTACATTCCCAGAAACTCCATTATCCGGGAGTTCGTAGGAGGAAGCTGTTTTAACGTATAGTCTAGTAAGAGCTATGATCTCAATGCTGAGGTCATAGCTCTTTTAAATGTGTGCCTAGCGGCGCACGTTTCCACCAGTTCCCAGATTCATGGAAATCATAAGATCCAACTTCTATTTCGACAATGTTTTGCGTAGAGACGCATAGAGACGCGCCTCTCTGCGGATTGACAAGCGATCCTTTACTATGGTACAATATGATTCCAAAATTTGTGTGGGTTTTTCTGGAACATTGCATCCATTTTTCGCCGCGCGCCCTTGCTGGGTGTGTGGCTTTTTTGTTTAGCGACGAGCCAAGGTCCGGGCAGAACCCGGAATTTGGCGACCGCGACAATCTCAGAACGTGCCCATCGGGCACTTCTGATGATTCATGGGAGGACAGACGAATGAATGTGCTTTATCAGCTGATCGGCTTTGGTGCATTAATTACTATGGGACTCAGCTACTGGCAGAAGGACAAGCGCATGATCTTGCTGTGGCAGGTA
>JAQYAH010000048.1 GCA_029227635.1 Clostridiales bacterium | reverse complement strand
ATCTGGAACCAAGTTTTCCGGCGGCCTTCATCTCATCAAAAACTCTTATGGCTGCGGGAATACCTGAACCGATAGTGTCGTAGGTGTCAACGAGAAGAGTGCAGGCATTGGGGTAAAGCTCCGCATAGGTCTTAAACGCGGTATATTCATCAGGAAAACTCATGATCCAGCTGTGAGCATGGGTGCCCATGACGGGGACACCGAACATTTTGCCGGTAAGGACGTTGGAAGTTCCCACACAGCCGGCAATGACTGCCGCTCTTGCACCGTAGGTTCCGGCATCGGGACCCTGAGCTCTTCTGAGACCGAATTCCATGATTCCGTCTCCTCTGGCTGCTTCCACCACCCGGGCTGCCTTGGTGGCAATAAGGCTCTGATGGTTGATTATGGTCAAAAGCGCGGTCTCAATGAGCTGTGCCTCCATGATAGGCGCAATAACCTTGATGAGGGGCTCTCTGGGGAAGATAACAGTTCCCTCAGGGATTGCATATACATCTCCGCTGAACTTGAAATCCGCCAGATAGCCGAGGAAATCCTCGTCAAAAATATTGAGGCCTCTGAGATACTCTATATCTTCAGAATCAAAATGAAGGTCGTTCAGGTATTCGATGACCTGCTCCAGACCTGCCATGATCGCGTAACCGTTGTCACAGGGGTTGCTCCGATAAAAGACATCGAAGACCACCCGGGTATTATTACCGGATTTGTAATAGCCCTGCATCATGGTGAGCTCATACAGATCCGTTAATAATGTAAGATTTTCTACTTTCATTTTTTGGATATCTCCTTAACTTACGACTTAAACAAGCGTTTTATTATTTGCAATCATCTCCCGGAGCTGTTCCTGGCAATGACTGCTTAAGTCCTTGATATTGGTGAATCCGGTATCCGCCATGGTGAAAGGTTCGCTGAACTCTACTACTATGTGGGTCCTCCGGATCTTGGGAAACTGTGCTTCAAAAGCGGCCCTGGTATTGTTCAGGGCAACAAGCACAACGGGGCAACCTGTGCGCTGGGCTACTTTGAAGGATCCGGGCTTAAATTCAAGCATATCACCCTCTTCACCCTTGCTTCTGGTCCCTTCGGGAAAAATCACCATTGAGACGCCGTTCTTAACATTGTTAATGCTCTCATTTACTGACATAATACCTGCCCGCTTGTCCCCGCGATTGAGGAAAACACAGTGCAAAAAGCGCATCCAGGTGGAAAGCAGGGGGACTTTGGCTATTTCGATCTTTGACATGAAGCCTGTGAGGTCGGGACAAAGGGAATAAACGACAGGAATGTCGAACATGCTGCGATGGTTGCCGATATAGAGAACCGGCTTATCTCGGGGAATGCGCTCTCTGCCGATCACAGTCAGGCGGGTTCCGCTGAGAAGCAATACTCCCTTGAATGCAGTCTGAACAATGCGAAGTGAACTGATATCTCTGAGACGTGGATTGAATTTGCCGATTATCCATTCAATTAAAAAGACCGGAATGGACAGAATCAGGAACGTGACGACAAAAATCACTACCAATGCAATGCGAATCATTATAATTCCTCCTAAGCATATGCAAAAAAACGTCCCTATTATTATAGTTTATCAGACCCTCAAAAACAACCTTAACTTGGGAGGTGTCTTGACACCTATTGAAAGAATTCCTGCAAAAATTCGAAAATGATGAAAATCCTGGTTGAAAATACTGTATACAATTCTGTATAATGGTTGAAAAGCATGACAATTTCAAGAAACGGTACCAATGAGTAAGATAGAAATAAAGGCATATGCCAAAATCAATTTAAGCCTGGATGTTACCGGAGTAAGAGACAACGGCTACCACGACGTGAGCATGGTAATGCAGTCGGTAGGACTTTTTGACGAAGTCACAATAGAAAAGTGCAGTGAAGACAGGATATTTTGCTCCACCGATAACCCGGCCCTTCCCAATGATGAGAGAAATCTGGCTTACAGAGCAGCGGCCCTTTTGAAGGAGAGATTTTCCCTAAAGGCTGGAGTCGCAATTAATATAAGGAAGAAAATCCCCATGGAGGCAGGTCTTGCCGGGGGAAGTACCGACTGTGGGGCAGTGATCACCGGGATGAACCGGCTTTTTGAGCTGGGCATGACAGCCGGGGAGATGCGAGAGCTTGGGGTAAAGCTGGGCGCGGATGTTCCTTTTTGCATAGAGGGAGGAACCATGCTCTCCGAGGGCATCGGTGAGATACTGACCCCCATAAAGTCCATGGTAGATTGCGGAATCCTTATCGTAAAACCTTCTTATGGGGTGAACACGAAGGAGGCCTATGGACTTATTGACGAGCAGGGTCTTTTTGCAAAAAGATATACCCCAAAAATGATCCGGGCGGTGGAAGAAGGAAATCTTAAAAGAATTGCCGGGGCTCTGGGAAATGCTTTCGAGGATGTGATCTTCCCTAGACATGAGGATCTGATGAGAGTAAAAGAGAGTCTGATTAAGGCGGGGGCCCTGGGAGGCGTGCTCTCCGGCAGCGGACCATCGATTTTTGGGATTTTTGAGAGTTTAGAAGAAGCAGAAGCAGCGAAGCTTAGGGTAAAAGCCGAGTTTTCGGACATGATGGCAACAGCTACAACTCCTGTTGCCGGACAAGGAGGGGAATTATGAACATCGACAAGTTGACGGAAGTCTCTGAACAGTACCTGCCGCTTAGGGATGTGGTCTTTAGAACCATCAGAAATGATATTCTGGAGGGTGACTTAAAGCCCGGAGAGAGGCTTATGGAAATCCAGATATCCAAGAGGCTGGGAGTCAGCCGTACTCCCATCAGAGAGGCCATAAGGATGCTGGAGAGAGAGGGGCTTGTGACCCTGATTCCCAGAAGGGGAGCTTTCGTCGCCGAGATGGAGACCAAGCAGTTGAATGACGTTCTGGAAGTGAGACGTGCCCTGGAGGAGCTGGCAGCGGAGCTCGCCGCTCAGAGAATCACCAGAGAGGAGCTGGAGGCTCTTGCCGCTGCGGCGGACGAGTTCGACCAGGCGATTGAGACCGGGGATGCCAACGTGATTGCCAAAGCCGATGAGCAGTTCCACGAGATCATCATCAGCGCCACCGGAAATGACAAGCTGATCGAATTGCTCAACAGTTTCCTCAAGCAGATCTACCGATATCGGGCAGCTTACGTTAAGCACGAGAGTGTTTACGGAGAACTCAAGGCGGAGCACAGAAAGATCTTAAAGGGTCTGGAGCAGGGAGACGTGGACATGACTATGGAAGCCATGTTTGTACATATCGACAGGCAGCAGAAGTTCATGCAGGAATGGTGTGCCGACAGAGCAAAAAAATAAAATAAATAGCTATTTTTCGAAAAAAACACTTGAAATGACAAGTAGTATCCGATATAATTCTTGTTGCTGGTAACAAACCAGAGATGAAGGGCTATAGCCAAACGGTAAGGCAGCGGACTCTGACTCCGTCATTTCAAGGTTCGAATCCTTGTAGCCCTGTAGAGGACTCCAGAGTGACTGGAGTCCTTTTTTTGTTCGGCGACGAGCAAAGGTCCGGGCAGAACCCGGAATTTGGCGACCGCAACAATCGCAGAACGTGCCTATCGGGCACTTCTGATGATTTGTAGAAGTGATAAGCAGGGAGGCAGGCTCTTGCGGCACCCCTGTTCAAAAGTGTATAATAATACGAATATAATTTTTCAGAGTTTTTTGAAGGAGAATTGAAATGATACAGCTTGGAGAGATCCAGACTCTTGAAATATCAAAGAAGGTGACCTTTGGTTTTTATCTCAGGGACACCGATGATGACGCGGAAGTGCTGCTTCCCGGGGGAGAGATTAGCGATGACACACCCGTGGGAAATCAGGTGAGGGTTTTCGTCTACAAGGATTCCGAGGACAGACTCATCTCTACCACCCGGATGCCGAAGATCACACTGGGAGAGCTGGCGGTACTGGAAGTGAAGGATGTGAGCAAGTACGGAGCCTTTTTGGATATGGGGCTTCCGAAGGAACTGTTTTTGCCTTTTAAGGAGCAGACCGGCCGGGTGGAGAAAGGCAGATCCTACCTGGTGCGCATGTACGTGGACAAGAGCGGCAGACTCTGCGGAAGCATGAAGGTCTACCCCCATCTGGAGACGGATTCTCCCTACGAGAGAGACGATCGGGTGGAGGGAACCATCTACGACATCAATCCCAAGATCGGCTGCTTCGTGGCGGTGGATGATCGGTTTTCCGGGTTGATCCCTGCAAAAGACAACCCCGGCAACCTCAAGATCGGAGATCATGTGAAGGCCCGGGTCACCTGGGTGAGAGAGGACGGACGCCTCAACCTCATGGTTAAGGAGAAGGCCTACATTCAGATGGACGAGGATGCGGACAGGATCTTTGAAGAGATTATGAAGAACAGTGGAACCCTGGATCTCACCGACAAAAGCTCCCCGGAGGAGATAAAAAGCCGCCTCAACATGAGCAAAGCTGCTTTTAAGCGAGGCGTGGGCAGGCTTTTGAAGGCGGGAAAGATCGAACTTTTTGATAAAGAGATCGTTCTTAAGCAGGAAGAACAGAAATAGAGGTCAGAGACGGAACATGGCTTTTGCACATCTGCATGTTCATACAGAATACAGCCTTCTGGATGGATCAAATAAGATAACTGAATATGTGTCCAGGGTAAAAGAACTGGGAATGAACAGCTGTGCCATCACCGATCACGGAGTCATGTACGGAGTAATTGATTTTTACCGGGCGGCCAGAAAAGTCGGTGTGAAGCCCATTATCGGCTGTGAAGTCTATGTTGCTCCCGGGTCGAGGTTCACCCACGAGGGGGGACCCGCCTCCGATGACAAATACTATCACCTGGTACTTCTGGCGGAGAACAATACCGGATACAAGAACCTAATGAAGATCGTATCCCGAGGTTTTACCGAGGGATTTTACTACAAGCCCCGGGTGGATCTGGAGCTTTTGGAAGAGAATCATGAGGGGATCATTGCCCTTAGTGCCTGCCTTGCGGGAGCAATTCCAAGGGCGATCCTTAGAGGTGAAGAGAGCCAGGTCAAGGAAACTCTGTTCAGATATCGGGATATTTTCGGGGAGAACAACTTCTTCCTGGAACTTCAGGATCACGGGATCCCGGAGCAAAAGAAAGTAAACCAGGTGCTGATGCGCCTCTCCAGACAGTACAACATCCCCCTGGTGGCTACCAACGACGTACACTACACCCTGGCGGAAGATGCCAAGGCTCACGATATTCTCCTCTGTATTCAGACCAACCGAAAGGTGACGGACGAAAACAGGATGCGCTATGAAGGTGGTCAGTACTATGTGAAGTCCGAGGAGGAGATGGCGGGACTTTTTCCCTATGCTCCGGAGGCCATTAACAACACTCAGAAGATTGCAGACAGGTGCAATGTGGAGATTTCGTTTGACGAGCGGCACCTGCCGGAGTACCCTCTGCCTGAAGGGGAGGACACCTTCGGCTATCTCCATGAGCTCTGTGCAAAAGGACTTCGGGACCGATACCCCGAAGTGACCCAGGAACTTAACGAGCGGTTGGAGTACGAACTCTCCGTCATTCGGAAGATGGGATTTCTGGACTATTTCCTCATCGTCTGGGATTTTATCAAATATGCAAAAGACAACGGTATCGCCGTAGGCCCCGGCCGAGGCAGCGCGGCGGGAAGCCTTGTAGCCTATTCTCTTGGAATCACTGACATCGATCCCCTGAAGTATCAGCTCCTTTTTGAGCGTTTCCTCAATCCGGAGCGTGTATCCATGCCGGATATCGACGTGGACTTCTGTGTGGACCGACGCCAGGAGGTCATAGACTACGTGAGCCGCAAATACGGAAAGGACCGGGTGGTCCAGATCGTAACTTTCGGAACTATGGCCGCAAGGGCGGTTATCAGGGATGTGGCGAGAGCTATGGATCTGCCCTATGCTTTTGCGGACAGCATCGCAAAGCAGATTCCCAGAGAGCTGAACATAACCCTGAGGGATGCCCTGGACAAAAACCCCGAACTTCGGAAAATGTACCAGGAGGATTCTGAGGTAAAAGAACTCATAGACATGGCAATGCGCCTGGAGGGCCTTCCCAGAAACTGTTCCATGCACGCGGCGGGAGTAGTTATCAGTAAGGAGCCCATTGAGAACTGTGTGCCTCTCTCCAGAGGACAGGACGGCGCAATCACAACCCAGTTCACCATGACCACCATCGAGGAACTGGGACTTTTGAAAATGGATTTCCTGGGCCTTCGGACCCTTACCGTGCTGCAAAATGCCGAGAAGACCATCCGGCGCACCACCGGAGTGACCATAGATGTGGACAAGCTGGACTACAACGACCCCAAGGTTTTGGGGATGATCGGAAACGGCAAGTGCGAAGGCGTTTTCCAGCTGGAGAGCGCCGGAATGAAGAGTTTTATGCGGGAGCTTAAGCCCCGGTATTTTGAGGATATCATAGCGGGTATCGCCCTTTACCGGCCGGGCCCCATGGATTTCATTCCCAAGTACATCAAATGGAAAAATAACCCCGGGGACATCGTCTACGACACCCCGGAGATGGAACCCATCTTAAAGCCCACCTACGGCTGCATTATCTACCAGGAGCAGGTTATGCAGATAGTCCGGGATCTGGCGGGCTTCACCCTCGGCCGAAGCGATTCCCTTCGCCGTGCCATGAGCAAAAAGAAGGCAGACAAGATGGCCAGTGAGCGGGAGGTTTTTGTCTACGGTAGCAAGGAGGACAACATCCCCGGCTGCAAGGCAAAAGGAATCAGTGAGAAGGTGGCAAACAAGATCTACGATGACATGATCGATTTTGCAAAATATGCCTTCAACAAATCCCACGCCGCAGCTTATGCGGTGGTGGCTTTCCAGACGGCCTGGTTCAAATACTACTATCCTGTGGAGTACATGGCTTCCGTCATGACTTCCTTTATCGATAACTCCGACAAAGTGGCAGAGTACATCTACGTGTGCCGGGAGATGGGAATTGAGATTCTTCCTCCCCACATCAACCACGGCGACGGAACCTTCTACGTGGACAACGGCAAGATTCGCTACGCTATTTCCGCCATAAAGAACGTGGGCAAGCCTGTAATCAATGCCATCGTCAGAGAGCGAAAAGATCGGGGAGAATTCACCGGGCTTCGGGATTTCCTGGAGCGGCTCTCCGGTGGGGAAATCAATAAGCGCTGCGTGGAAAACATGATCAAGGCGGGAGCTTTTGACGGCTTCGGAGTGACAAGAAAGCAGATGATCTACTCCTACGCCATGATGATGGACGACATCAGCCGGGAGAAAAAGCAGTCCATCGCAGGACAGATGAGTCTTTTTGACATGATGGCCGGGGATGAGAGCGAGGACCTTGCGGGCAGCTATCCCCAGGTGGGAGAGTACAGCCGTCAGGACATGCTGGCTTTTGAAAAGGAAGTACTGGGCTTTTACGTCAGCGGACATCCTCTGGAGGAGTACGAGACCTTATGGAAAAGGACGATCACCAACACCGCCGCCGACTTTAAGCTCAACGAGGAGACCGGTCGGGCGGCAGTTAAGGATAACCAGAAGGCCACCCTTGGAGGAATAATCACCGACAAGACCGTGAAGTACACGAAAACCAATCAGGTCATGGCTTTTGTCACTCTGGAAGACCTCACCGGATCTGCGGAAGTCATAGTTTTCCCCAGAGATTACCAGAAGTACAAGGATCTGCTGGAGAATGACAAAAAGGTTTTCATCACCGGAAAGGTCTCCGAGGAGGAAGAAAAACCCAGCAAGCTGATGTGCGAGAGAGTTTTCGAGTTTGAGACCGAGGAGGTAACCCCCCGGGAGGCGGCGCAGAAGCAGATCTGGATCCGCATCGGAGATAAGGATGCTTTTGCAAAAAGCGGAGAAAAGTTCCGGGAAGTGCTGGAGTACGCCTCAGGCCCTGGAGAGCTGATCTGCTACCTTGCAAAAGAAAAAGTCTACAAAAAACTTTCCGGACCCAAAGGAGTCCCGGTGACGGACAGCTACCTTGACCGGCTGAAAGAATTCTTCGGGGAGGATAATGTCAAACTCCGGGAAAAGTCGGTTGAAAAGCATTAGAAAATGAATTAAAATTAGTTAGTATATTATGATAACGGAGGAGAGTCACCTTGAACACAGCTACAATTATATTACTCACCATCTGTGCAGTTGTTCTCGCAGGTCTTCTGGCAGTATATTTTGGCGGAAGAAAGATGCAGAAGAAGCAGGATGAGCAGAGAGCAGAACTTGAAGCCCACGGACAGATCGCATCGATCCTTGTAATAGATAAGAAGAAGATGAAGCTTAAGGACGCCGGATTCCCGGATATCGTTGTGAAATCCGCTCCCAGAGCCGCTAGCCTTGCAAAGCTTCCCATTGTTAAGGCCAAGATAGGAAACAAGATCCAGACCCTTATCTGCGAAGAGGACATTTTCAAGGTACTTCCCGTAAAGAAGGAGTGCAAAGTTGTTGTCAGCGGCCTCTACATCATTGAACTCAAGAGCGTGAGAGGCGGAATGCCTGTCGTTGAGAACAATAAGAAGGGCGGCCTCATGGCTAAGCTTCGCGGCGAGCAGTAATATCTTAATAATAGGATAATGAGATACCGAGCAATGTGAGAGATTACGTTGCTCGGTTTTTTTTACCCCAGTCGTATTCAAATGTCGTTTTTCAACACGTTTTGTCCTATAGGTCTAAGCCCATTTTGTTCTGTAAGCAAAAAAATTCCGGAAGCGATTTCGCTTCCGGAATTTCTATCTAAGCGTGCGCTAGAGGATTCGAACCCCCGACCTTTTGGTCCGTAGCCAAACGCTCTATCCAGCTGAGCTAAGCACACACATTGCTAACAGCGAATATTATTATATTTTATTAGTTCCAAAAAGTCAATACCATTTTTGCAAATCAAAAAAATAACATAAGTGCAAAAAAAATTGCCTATGTTATAATGGTGATGCACATTAAATGTTTTTCAAAGAAGGAGCTAGTTATGATCGGAAATGTAATTGTTGGCCAGTCAGGCGGACCGACGGCTGCCATCAATGCCAGCCTTGCAGGAGTTTATCATTCAGCCAAGGAGAGAGGCGCAGGCAAAGTATATGGTATGATCCACGGAATCCAGGGTCTTATCGAAGGCAAGTATGTGGACCTCTCCAAATATATCAAAGACGGACTTGATGAGGAGCTGTTAAAGAGAACCCCTGCGGCTTATCTGGGATCATGCAGATATAAGATGCCGGATGCAGAGAGTAATCCCCAGGTTTATGACACTATCTTTAAGCTTATTGATAAGCTGGAGATCTCAGTTTTCATTTACATTGGCGGAAACGATTCCATGGATACTATCCAGAAACTTTCAGAGTACGGTGCCAAGATCGGACATGCCTGCAGATTTGTGGGCTGCCCTAAGACTATTGATAACGACCTTCCCCTTACGGACCACACCCCCGGCTATGGAAGCGCGGCTAAGTTCGTAGCTACAGCAGTTAAGGAGATCGTGAAAGATACCTACTGCCTTGAGTATTCCAAGGGACTTGTCACCATTATCGAGATCATGGGTCGTGATGCCGGCTGGCTCACAGGCGCAGCCGCCTTATCCAAGGGAGAGGACTGTGTAGGTCCGGACATGATCTATCTTCCGGAGGTGCCTTTTAGTATTTCCAAATTCCTCAATAAGATTGAGAAACTCTTGAAGAAGAAACCTTGTGTGGTAATTGCGGTATCTGAGGGTGTCAAGAACAGCAACGGCGAGTATATCTGTAACTCCGGAACCGGAGCACAGTTTACCGATGCTTTCGGACACAAGCAGCTGACCGGTACTGCAAGTTATCTCTCAAGACTGGTTTCCGCAGAGATTGGTGCTAAGACCAGATCTGTAGAGCTTAGCTCTCTCCAGAGAGCAGCCTCCCACTGTGCTTCCAGAATGGATCTCATTGAGGCTTTCCAGGCCGGCGGAGCTGCAGTCATCGAGGGAGAGAAGGGCAACACCGGAGTTATGGTGACCTTCGAAAGAGTATCTGACAACCCTTACAACTCAAGGCTTGCGGCGAAGGATGTTACTCAGATTGCCAATGGTGTGCGCCACGTACCTGTTGAGTGGATCAACGATGCCGGTGACGGAGTTAAGGAGGAATTCTTCACATATGCGAGACCTCTCATCCGCGGAGAGGTAGGTCAGATCACCGTTGACGGTATTCCCAGACATCTTCCCAGCCCGGTTATGAAGGAATACGAATAGAATAAGACCTTTTCAGGCGGCATGAAAGTGCCGCCTTTATTAATCTTTTGTAAAGCATTTTGTGTAAGGTTGATTTTGCAATTCCAAATGGATATAATGGCTTTTATCAAACTAGGGCAGACTGCCCCATTGTGCTGTTAATCAATCATTTTTCAGATAGAGGTGTCATTATGGCGAACAACTTAAACCCTAATAATCAGGGGAACGGCTGACCGGGAGGTCCCGGAGGTCCCGGCGGTCCTTTTGGCCCCGGCGGTCCCGGAAATCCCAAGGATAACAAGAATAGACAGCAGGCAAGACTGGCAGCTTTTCTTGCGGCGTTCCTTGCGATTCTTTTCCTGTTTGTTTTTTACACTGTGATAGGAAGAACAACTTCTTCGGAGATTAGCTACACCAAGTTCATGAGCCTGGTGAAGGAAGGCAAGGTCAAAGAGGTGGAAGTGGAGAGCGACAGGATCGTTATCAAGACAAAGGACTCTCTCAAGACCTATTACACGGGAATTATTGAAGATGATCAGATGACCCAGAAGCTTCTGGATGCGGGAGTTGAGGTCAAAGCTCAGATACCGGATTCCATGACCGCAATGGTGGTGAGTACACTGGCGAATATCCTGCTTCCTTTTGCCATCATATGGATTGGACTTAGCTTCATTATGAAGCGCATGTCCAAGGGAGGCATGATGGGAGGCGTCGGTAAGAGCAATGCCAAGATATACATGGAGAAGGAGACCGGCGTCACTTTTGCGGATGTGGCAGGTCAGGATGAGGCCAAGGAATCTCTCCAGGAGGTTGTAGACTTCCTCCACAATCCTGACAAGTATGTGGAGATTGGTGCCAAGCTTCCAAGGGGCGGACTGCTTGTGGGACCTCCGGGAACCGGTAAGACACTCCTTGCCAAGGCTGTTGCGGGAGAGGCAAAGGTTCCGTTTTTCTCCCTTTCCGGATCCTCTTTTGTGGAGATGTATGTGGGCGTGGGTGCTTCCAGAGTCAGAGATCTTTTTAAGGAGGCTCAGGCGAAGGCTCCCTGCATTGTTTTTATCGACGAGATCGATGCCATAGGTAAGAGCCGTGACAGCGGCCTGGGAGGCAATGACGAGCGGGAGCAGACCTTAAATCAGCTTCTCTCGGAGATGGATGGATTTGATACCAGCAAGGGTCTTTTCCTCCTTGCGGCGACTAACCGTCCCGAGATACTGGATCCGGCACTGCTTCGTCCCGGCCGTTTTGACCGACGTATCATTGTAGATAGGCCGGATCTCAAGGGTCGAATCGACACTCTTAAGGTTCATGCCAAGAATGTCCACATGGATGACACAGTCAACTTTGAGGAGATCGCACTTGCTACTTCCGGAGCGGTGGGCTCAGATCTTGCCAACATGATCAACGAGGCGGCTATCCTTGCAGTCAGGGATCACAGACTTGTGGTTTCCCAGAAGGATCTTTTGGCCGCGGTGGAGATAGTTCTTGTGGGCAAGGAGAAGAAGGATCGTATCCTCAGCCCGGATGAGCGCAAGATCGTTTCCTATCACGAGGTGGGACATGCCCTTGTGAGTGCGGTTCAGAAGGATTCCGAGCCGGTTCAGAAGATCACTATCGTGCCCAGAACCATGGGTGCTTTAGGCTATGTAATGCAGACTCCTGAGGAGGAGAAGTTCCTCAACACCAAGAAGGAGCTTAAGGCAATGCTGGTAGGACTTCTGGCAGGCCGTGCGGCAGAGGAGATCGTGTTTGACACAGTACCCACCGGTGCTTCCAATGATATTGAGAGGGCAACTTCCATCGCCCGGGCTATGATCACCCAGTACGGAATGTCCGAGAAGTTCGGCCTTATTGGTCTTGAGTCAATCCAGAACCGATACCTGGACGGCCGGGCAGTTGCCAACTATGGCGAGGCGACAAGTGCAGAGATCGACCGGGAAGTTATGGAGATGCTGAGAGATGCCTACGATGAGGCCAAGAGGATACTTAAGGAGCATCGAACAACTCTTGACAAGATTGCGGATCACCTTATCAAGAAGGAGACTATCACCGGCAAGGAGTTTATGGAGATCTTCAGGGAGTGTGAGGGAATCACCGAGGAAGAACTTCTTCGCCGCAAGAAAGATAATGACCGTATAGTACAGTATGATGCCCAGGGCAACGTGGTGGAAGATGAAGAGGAGACTTCCGAGAACACCAATGCAGCCGCAGAGGCTGAGAAGCCTGAGGTGTCAGAGCAATAATCACAATGTTTAATATTGAAGAAGAATTAAAGAAACTGCCGGACAAACCGGGAGTCTATCTCATGCATGATGAGACAGACCGCATCATATATGTGGGGAAAGCCAAGATTCTTCGAAATCGTGTCAGACAATATTTTCAGACCAGCCGGAACAAGGGACCTAAGATTGAGCAGATGGTAACTCACATCCGCAGGTTTGAATATATTGTCACGGATACGGAAGCAGAAGCGCTGGTCCTTGAGTGCAACCTGATCAAAGAGCATCGGCCTAAGTATAATACGATGCTTATGGATGACAAGACTTATCCTTTTATCAGGATCACAACAGGCGAGCGCTTTCCTCGTATTATGATGTCAAGAAGAATAGAAAACAGCCGATCGGGCAGCAAGTATTTCGGTCCCTACCCCAATGCCGGGGCGGTGAAGGAGATCATAGAGCTTTTGCGAAAGCTGTATCAGATACGAAGCTGCGGACGGAATCTCCCGGCGGACATAGGCAGAGACAGACCCTGTCTCAACTACCATATCCATCAATGCAAGGCGCCCTGCCAGGGATACATATCCGAGGAGGAGTACAGGGAGAACATCTCCCGGGCGATTGATTTTCTAAATGGCCATGACAAGGAAGTGGTAAAAGAAATCACCGCCAGAATGATGGAGGCCTCGGAGAATCTGGAATTTGAGAAGGCACAGGAGTACAAGGAACTGCTGGAGAGCATAGGCCATGTGACCCAGAAGCAGAAGATCACTTCCGGAAGAGGGGGAGACAGAGATGTCATCGCCCTTGCCATGGGAGTGGAGAATGCCATTGCGGCGGCTTTTTTCATACGAGGGGGCAAGATTCTCGGACGAGATCATTTTTACCTTTCAACGATGGATGGAGATACCATGGCGGAGGTGCTGACAAGCTTTATCAAACAGTACTACTCCGGAACCCCATACATTCCCCATGAGATCATGATCCCCATTCCCATTCCTGAGGCAAAGGAGATCGAGGAGTGGCTTGGCGAAAAGGCTGGACATGTGATTCGGATCCTAGTTCCGGTAAAAGGCAGCAAGGAGAAGCTGGTGGAGCTGGCTCAGACTAACGCCCGGATGGTGCTGGATAAGGACAGCGACCGACTGAGGAGGGAGTACGACAAGACAAAAGGAGCAGTCAGGGAGATCACCGATCTTATCGGCATAGGAAGCGTGAGCCGAATCGAGGCTTACGATATCTCCAATACAGCGGGATTTGAATCCGTTGGCTCCATGGTGGTCTATGAAAACGGCCTTCCCAAGCGAAACGATTACCGTAAGTTCAAGATAAAGACAATTGAGGGCCCGGACGACTATGGAAGCATGAGAGAGGTGCTGACAAGAAGATTCTCCCATGGCCTTGCAGAGCAAAAGGGGGAGCGCACCGGCGGTTTTTCCGATTTCCCGGAGCTTATCCTCATGGATGGCGGTAAGGGCCAGGTTCACGCAGCAGAGGAAGTTCTTGCTTTCCTTGGAATCGTGATCCCTGTGTGTGGAATGGTAAAAGACGACCACCACAGAACCCGGGGACTTTTGTATCAGGACCGGGAAATCCCCATTGGAAGGGATTCTGAGGGGTTCAAGCTGATCACCCGAATTCAGGATGAGGCGCATCGTTTTGCCATAACTTATCACAGAAGCCGAAGGGGCAAGGCCCAGGTGCACTCTATTCTGGATGATATTCCAAACATCGGTCCTGCAAGACGCAAGGCTTTGAGGCAGCACTACGCCTCCCCGGAGGAAATAAGAGAAGCGAGCCTTGAAGAATTAAAAGAAATACCGGAATTGAATGCAAAAGCGGCGGAATCCGTGTATAATTTTTTCCATAAAGACTTAATTAACAGGAGGGAAACCGATGAAGCTTCCGAAACAGAAGAGCGTACTGCTAGAGCAGATAGTTGAGAAGATGGAACTGAGAAACCTTACGCCTAAGGTTCCTTTTGCATCCCGTAAAGTATATAATTCCGAGATCAACCGTCCGGCCCTTCAGCTTGCCGGATATTTCGGCAGATTCACCACCAACCGTGTTCAGGCGGTGGGACAGATCGAGCAGTCCTACCTGGAGACTCTGGAGAGGGAACACAAGAGGGAGATCTATGAGAAGCTTCTTTCATATGAAGACATCCCCTGTTTCGTTTTTTGCCGGGGAATCGAGCCCGATGAGGACTTCCTTGAAGTTGCTAATCAGAATAAGATCCCGGTGTTCATGACCCAGAAGCTCACCTCAAACTTCATGGGTGAATATGTAAGATGGATGAACGTACAGCTCGCCCCCACCATTTCCATTCACGGCGTACTCGTTGATGTTTACGGCGAAGGTGTGCTGATCACCGGAGAGAGTGGAGTAGGTAAGAGTGAGGCAGCACTGGAACTCCTCCGCAGAGGTCACCGTCTTGTTACCGATGACGTGGTGGAGATCCACAAGGTGTCCGGCGTAACCCTTGTAGGTATGGCTCCGGATATCACTAAGCACTTCATCGAGCTGAGAGGTATCGGTATTGTGGATGTTAAGTCCATGTTCGGTGTAGAGTGCGTTAAGGAAACCCAGGGTATTTCCTTTGTCATCAAACTCGAGGAATGGGATAAGAGCAAGCGTTACGACAGGATCGGTCTCGAGGAAGAATACACAGAGATCCTGGGAATCAAGCTTCCCTGCCATTCTATCCCTATTCGTCCCGGACGAAACCTTGCTATCATCGTAGAGACTGCTGCGGTCAACTTCCGTCAGAAACAGATGGGCTACAATGCCGCTGAGGAACTTTACAACCGTATTCAGAAGAATATGGGCAAGAAGCCTAACTAGAGCATTTTGGAGGGATTTTTTGAAGATCGCATTTATCGGCGCCGGCAATATGGCCGGCGCTATGATTCACGGAATAATAAGAAATAATGTTGTGTCTCCAAAGGAAGTGACGGTTTCAGCACATTCTGTGGAGAGCCCCCGGCTGATCTCTTTGAAGGAAGAACTGGGGATCAATATCACAGGAGATAACAGGGAAGCTGCGGATGGCAAAGATGTGATCGTGCTTGCAGTAAAGCCTGTGATGTACGAGACGGTGATCCAGGAGATCCGGTCACAGGTGAGTCCTGAGACTATCATTATCAGTGTCGCTCCGGGCAAAAGCCTTGCCTGGCTGCAGGAGAATTTTCGCAAAGATGTCAGGATAGTGAGAACCATGCCCAACACCCCGGCAATGGTAGGGGAGGGAATGACAGGTTTTTGCGTTAATGCAAATATCACTTCCGAGGACATGGACAAGGTCAAGGCAATTCTTAATGCTTTTGGCGTGGCGAGAATGGTGCCGGAGAATCTCATGGATGCAGTGGTAGGAGCCAGCGGCAGCTCCCCGGCTTTTGTATTCATGCTCATAGAGGCAATGGGGGACGCCTGCGTCAAGGCTGGTATAAAGAGAGAGGACGCTTACACCTTTGTAGCACAGGCGGTGCTGGGAAGCGCCAAAATGGTTCTGGAGACAGGAAAACACCCGGCGGAACTTAAAGACATGGTCTGCTCTCCCGGGGGAACTACAATTGAAGGGGTAATGGCCCTTGAGGCGGCCGGCTTCAGAAGCGCCATTCAGGAAGCTATTGAGGTTACAATAGATAAGTGTAAGAGGGTCTGATCATGGGTAAAGAGTATTGGAAACCGGGGAATATGCTATATCCGGTGCCGGTGGTAATGGTCAGCACTCTCGACGAGCAGGATAAGCCCAACATCATCACTCTCGCCTGGGCGGGGACGATATGTTCAGATCCGGCGATGGTGTCAATCTCAGTTCGGCCTTCCCGTTATTCCCATGGGGCACTTGTCAAAAACAAAGAGTTTGTCATCAACCTGGTAAGCCGAAATATCACCCGGGCAGCGGATCTGTGCGGGGTAAAGAGCGGCAGGGATGTGGATAAGTTCAAAGACTGCAAACTGACTCCTATGCCTTCGAAGTATGTAAAAGCTCCCGGAATAGAGGAGAGCCCGGTGAACATCGAGTGTAAGGTCAAGGACATAATACCTCTCGGAACTCATGACATGTTTATTGCGGAGGTGCTTGGAGTCACTGTGGATGATGCGTTCATGGCACCAAACGGGCGCTTCGATCTTGATAAGGCGGATCTTGTGGCCTACTCCCACGGCGGATATTTCACCCTGGGAGATAAAATCGGAACCTTCGGATATTCAGTCAGAAAAAAGCGCAGAAAGAAACGATAGAATAATTTTCAATTATTTCGGGACAATAATAAGGACCTTGGTACATCAAACTGATGTACCAAGGTCCTTGTTTTCGTGGAATAGACTACATGATTGTGCAGCCAAATTAATCGTATTAATGGGGCTGGAAGCATCTAGTTTCGGTTGCCGCCTTCAGTGCCTCCGCCTTCGGTGCCTCCACTTTCAGTGCCTCCGCCGGAACTGCCGCCTGAGCTACCGGAACCACCGGAACTGCCGCCTGAGCCACCGGAACCTCCGGAACTGCCGCCTGAGCCGCCGGAACCACCGGAACTGCTGCCTGAGCCGCCTGAGCCGCCGGAACCGTTGTCGATATCCACGTTATCCGGCTCTTCATCCTCCTCATCTTCTTCCTCTTCCTCCTCGTGACCCGGACAGGTTCCGGTAGGATAGGTTTCGTCCGCGAAGAGTTCGGTTATGACAGGACAGCTTTCGGTAGGAATCATTCCGGTCTCGGCACACACGCTTGCGCGGTGCACACTGTCGGGAAGCACGAAGTCCTTGTAGGGCTGATTTGCGCTTACCCGGTTCATGATGGATCTCCAGAGTACCAGGTGCCAGGTCGTGTTGTTGAGCTGCTGGTTCTGATCAAATCCTCCCCATACTGAACAGGTGTAGTAGGGGGTGTAGCCTGAGAACCAGATATCCACGTTGTTGGTAGTGGTACCGGTTTTACCGGCTACGGGCATTCCGGAAAGACGGGCCTGACCACCGGTACCCTGAGTTACAACGTCCTGCATTGCACTTGTGAGAAGAGCAGCGGTGGACTCTTTGAGAACTCTGTGAGTTTCCGGAGTGTTGTCGATCAGGACTTCGCCTTCGTGATCGTAAATTGTTGTATAGAATCTGGGCTTTGTGTAAACACCGTTGTTGGCGATGGTTGCATAAGCCGCGGTCATCTCAAGGTTTGTGATACCGTAGGTGATACCGCCGAGAGCAAGAGGCTGAGCAATATCAGTGTAGATCTCACCGCTTGCGGTCTTCATGCTGTCTACCAGAGTAGTGAATCCAAAGTCCAGCAGATAATCAAAGCCGGCCTGAGGAGTGATATCGGTAAGTACCTTTACGGTAACTACGTTCATGGACTGAGTGATCGCCTTGCGGACCGTTACTGTTCCCCAGTATCCGCCGTACCAGTTCTTGACAGGACGTCCGTTATCGTAGTTGAAAGGGGAGTCCTCAAGAGCGGTTGCAAGAGTATATCCGTAAGCGTCGATAGCCGGTGCGTAGGTGGAAAGTACCTTAAAACAGGAACCGGGCTGTCTTGTGGTGTCAGTTGCACGGTTCAGAGTAAGGCTTCCGGCTTTCTGTCCACGTCCGCCGCTGATGGCTTTTACTTCGCCGGTGTACTGATCCATGATCACGACGCTGGCCTGAGGTTCGGGACTTGCGGAGAAGTTCTCCATAATTTCGTCGCCCTCTTTGAGGATGGCAGCCTTGTACTCGTTCACGGCAGCCTGAGCTTCCTCCGGTGATCCGTAGAGGAGCTGATAACCGTTGCCGTGGACGGATCTCATATAGTTGAGCATTGTGTTGGAGTCAAAATTCTCCTGAGTGCCGTCGGCGTGAGTGATAGTTGCCACATAGTCTGCACTGTAGTAGGTACCGGCAGGGAAGTTGGCACCGTTGTTCATCTCCTCGTCAACGATGGCCTGAATGGATTCGTCCTGGCAGGCAACTACGGTGATACCGCCGCTGTAGAGGGTATTGTAGGCCTGAGTGTAGGAGTAACCCTTGATGTCCTGAAGATCCTGAATGACCTGTTTGGTGAGCTCATCGATGTAGTAGGTGTAGGAAGTGTCATCCGCGGTGATGGCTACGTTGGTCTCCTGAATTCTTGCGTAAACATCATCCGCCATGGCCTCATCATATTCATCCTGGTTGATGTAGCCCTGCTCCAGCATATTGCCCAGAACCTTCTTGCGGCGCTTCTCATTCTCCTCGGGATGGGAGATGGGATTGTACTTGGAAGGGTTCTGAGTGATGGAAGCGATTACCGCACTCTCTGAAAGGGTGAGATCCGCTGCATTCTTGTTGAAGTATCTGGTAGCGGCGGTCTGGATACCCAGAGTGTTCTGACCGAGGTTGATGGTATTCATGTAGTTCTCAAGAATCTCTTCCTTTGAGACATTCTTCTCAAGCTGAAGGGCCAGATACTGTTCCTGAATCTTACGGGTAACCTTCTCCTTCATTCCCTCCTCGTTGATAAAGTCGGGATAGATCGTATTCTTGATCAGCTGCTGAGTTATGGTGGAAGCACCCTCGCTGAAATGGAAGCCGGAGGCGATTCCCTTAAATGCAGCACGGAAAATACCCTGAATATCGATACCGTTGTGCTCGTAGTAACGCTCATCCTCGATAGCGACAAAAGCGTTGCCTACATACTCGGGAAGATCGTCAATACTTACCCACACACGATTTGCGTTGGCTGCCACGAAGCGCTGCAGCTCTTTACCGTTCTGATCCACCACGAAGGAAGTGTATCCCTGGGGTTTAACATCCGCAGCGGTGATGGACGGAGCATCCGCGATCACGTTGTGGACTATATCGTATCCAACATAGCAGACTGCCGCCACAGCGGCGATACAGGTGAGCAAAAGCAGGCGAAGAAAAATGATCTTAGCTTTGCCGAGCCACTTGCTTTTGTTTGAGGAAAGTTTCTTCTGCTTGTTGGAGGTGCTTTTTTTGCCGTAGTTCATAACAAACCTCCTTTTTTCGTACATTATATTATAGCAGAAACGGCTGATAAATAAAGAATATTAAGGCAGTTTTAATTTTTGCTTTATTATAATGTAAGAATATTGTAAGATGTTGATGCGAAAATTTTGATAAAAACGGAGTGTTTCAGGTGGAAGAAGTATACAGAATCGTAGTAGATGAAGGAGAAGGCTTTCTCGAAGAGAAAAGATCCAAGTTTCTCTCCGTGGTTTTTGCCGTGGAAAACGAGGAGGAAGCCCTTCAGAGAATAAATCAGATCCGGAAGAAGCACTGGGATGCGCGGCATCATGTTTTTGCCTATGTTATCGGAGAGCGGGATGAGATCGTGAGAGCCAGCGATGACGGCGAGCCAAGCGGTACCGGAGGAAAGCCGGTGCTGGATGTTCTTAAAGGAGCGGGGCTCCACAATGCCTGTCTGGTGGTGACCCGGTATTTCGGAGGAACCCTTCTTGGCACCGGAGGACTGATCAGAGCCTACGGCGGCGCGGCCAAAGACGCGGTGGAGAATGCCGGTATCTCTGAAAAGATGAAAGGAATTATGGCAGAAACGGTAGTGGAGTACACTGATCTTGGAAAGCTGGAATACCTTCTCAGAGAGAATCAGGTGACCACACTGGACACCGGTTATACCGATAAGGTGGAGCTGACTCTTTTGATACCTGCTAAGGATGAAAGCCGGATCCGGGAGCTCTTGACGGAGGAGAGCGGCGGTCGGATTACCCTTGGTGAAGGTATGGAAGTAGCATATATTGAGACAAAAAACGGACCGAAGGTTTTGTAGCCTTCGGTCCGTTGAATTTCAGTGAGTTTTATTTTTTGGCAAAAGCAGCCCGCTTGCGAAGCCTCTGATCCAGGATCTTCTTGCGAAGTCTCAGGTGATGGGGAGTCACCTCCAAAAGCTCGTCGGTGTTGATGTAGTCCAGGGCCTGTTCAAGGCTTAAGATCCTGGGCGGGGTGAGCTTTAAGGCCTCGTCGGCGCTGGATGAGCGGGTGTTGGTCAGGTGCTTGGTCTTGCAAACATTGAGCTCGATATCGTCGTCCTTAGCGTTCTCGCCGATGACCATGCCGGCATAAACCTTCTCACCGGGACCGATGAAAAGGGTACCTCTGTCCTGGGCATTGAAAAGTCCGTAGGTTACAGATTCTCCGGTCTCAAAAGCGATGAGGGAGCCTTGCTGACGATAGTTTATGTCTCCTCTGTAGGGGGCGTATCCCTCAAAGGAGGTGTTCATTATTCCGTTGCCCCGGGTATCGGTGAGAAAATCTCCCCGGTAGCCGATAAGTCCCCGGGAGGGGATGAGAAATTCCAGGTGATTGTCTCCGCTCTGGGAAACGCTCATGAGCTGGAGCTCGCCTTTTCTCTGGCTGAGCTTCTCGATAACCGCTCCGGAGTAAGCCTCGGGAACATCGATGTATAACTTCTCCATGGGCTCTAAAAGCTTGCCCTTCTCGTCTTTTTTGTAAAGAACCTCGGCCTTGCTGACCGCAAACTCATAACCCTCTCTTCGCATGTTCTCAATGAGAACTGAGAGGTGAAGTTCTCCACGGCCGGATACTTTAAAGCAGTCGGTGGAATCGGTGTCTTCCACCCGGAGGCTGACATCGGTGTTGAGCTCCCTGAAAAGCCGGGCTCTTAGGTGTCTTGAAGTCACATACTTGCCGTCCTGACCTGCAAAAGGACTGTCGTTTACGCAGAAGTCCATGGAGATGGTGGGTTCTGAAATCTTCTGAAAAGGAATGGGGTCCGGGGAGGATACATCACAGATGGTGTCCCCGATGTGGATATCCGAAATGCCGGAGATGGCCACAATGGAACCCATGGAAGCCTCGGTCACTTCCTTTTTCTCAAGACCCTCAAACTCGTAGAGCTTACCGATCTTGACTTTCTGAAGTTTCTCGGGATCGTGGGCGTTTACGATCACCGCCTCCTGGTTGACGCTGATCTTGCCGGCAGAAACCTTGCCCACCCCGATACGGCCAACATATTCGTTGTAATCGATGGTGCTGATGAGAACCTGAGTGGGAGCCTCAACGTCGCCTTTGGGGGCAGGGATATATTCGAGGATGGTTTCAAAAAGAGGAGAAATGTCCTTGCCCCTCACATCGGGGTCCAGTGAGGCAGTGCCTTCCTTGGCGGAGGCGAAGACAAAAGGACAGTCAAGCTGAGCATCATCGGCTTCAAGATCCAGGAAAAGCTCCAGAACCTCGTCGATCACCTCCTCGGCTCTCGCCTCGGGACGATCGATCTTGTTGATGCAGACCACTACCGGGAGTTTCAGCTCCAGTGCTTTTCTCAGAACGAAACGGGTCTGAGGCATGGCGCCTTCAAAAGCGTCCACCACCAGAACAACTCCATCCACCATCTTGAGGACACGTTCCACTTCTCCGCCGAAATCGGCATGGCCCGGGGTGTCGATGATGTTGATCTTAGTGTCTTTGTAGGTCACGGCGGTATTTTTGGAGAGGATAGTGATTCCACGCTCTCTCTCGATATCGTTGGAGTCCATTACCCGCTCTGCAATTTCCTGATTAGCTCTGAACACTCCACTCTGGCGCAGCAGCTGATCCACAAGAGTTGTCTTGCCGTGATCGACGTGGGCAATGATAGCAATGTTTCTGATGTCTTCTCTGATAGTGTTCATATATTCCTCTTTTACAAACTCATATTTTTCGTACCAAAACCTTAGTATAATCTTAATAATTAAGCTTTGCAATCGTAAATGATTGTAAAAAAAAATACCCTGTGCTAATATCAAGATAATTTGGAAATTGGGGTCTTTTGACCCGATTTTATTAGAGGGAAAATATGGATACTAACAGAGGATTGATTGAACTTTACTGCGGTGACGGCTACGGTAAGACTTCGGCTGCGTACGGCAGAGCACTCAGGGTGGCTGCGGATGGCGGAGAAGTCGTTATCATGAGGTTTTTGAAGCAGTATGATCCCCACAGGTCGGAATTTATGTCAAGATTGGAGCCGGAGATCAAAGTTTTTCAGTTTGAGAAGAATCTGGAGCACTTTGAACAGCTCTCTGAGGGGGACAAGGCAGAGTCAGCGGGAGACATGAGAAACGGCCTTGCCTATGCGAGAAAGGTACTCATGACCGGAGATTGCGACCTTATGGTTCTCGATGAGGTCATGGGACTTGTGGAGTATGGAATCATCTCCGAAGCAGAGCTGGCAAATCTGCTCAGGTGCAAGCAGCCGGAGACAGGTATCATCCTGACCGGCAAGTCAAGAAGTCATGAGGTTGATGGAATGATCGATGTGGTCTACTCCATTAACAAAGAGAAGAATATGTAATTTTGAGGTGAAGCGTGGAGATCAGCGGAAGAACTAAACTTATCTGTCTATTGGGACACCCGGTGGAACATTCAAAATCCCCGGCAATTCACAATACGTCTTTTGAGAAGCTGGGATTGGACTACCGGTATCTTGCTTTTGATGTGGACAGAGTTGATCTTAGAAGCGCGGTGGAAGGGCTTAAGACTCTCGGGGCAAGAGGCTTTAATCTCACCATGCCCCTGAAGAACGATGTTGTGGAGCTCTGTGACGAGCTCTCCGATGCGGCTCAGATCCTGAAGTCGGTTAACACGGTGGTTATCGAGTCGGATGGAAGGCTTTTTGGACACATCACCGATGGTTACGGCCTCATGGAGGCGGTAAGAACTCAGGCAAACATTTCGGTTTCCGGCATCAAAATGGTCCTTTTTGGCGCCGGAGGCGCCGCGGTGGCGATTCTGGCTCAGGGAGCCCTTGATGGAATGAGGCAGATCAGTGTCTTTTGCAGAAAGACCAGCCGGTTTATGCCAAGACTTCTCGATATTGCAGAGGAGATCCGGTCTCGCACGGGTTGCATTATTGAGATCCACGATTACACTGAGGAGGAGATGCGCCGGGAACTTTCCGATTGCGATCTTTTAGTCAACGCCACAAATGTGGGAATGGCTCCCGATACCGATAAGTGTCTTATTGAGGATCCGGAAATGCTGCGTCCCGGAACGGTGGTGGCGGATTGTATCTACCATCCGGAGAGGACAAAGCTCCTATCCATGGCTGAAAGCAGAGGCTGTCCTGTTGTGGGCGGCAAGTATATGCTGCTTTACCAGGGGGCGGAGGCCTTCAGGCTTTGGACCGGAAGTCTTATGCCGGTGGAAGCGGTACTCAAAGTTTTATAATCAGTTAATTGACATCGATAATGAGAAGTAGTAATATTATCGGTGAAATTGAAATGTAGATAGAGGTTGCGTTTATTCAAGAGTACTTATGCGGATGCATCAGATGGCAGGTGAAGATTAAGGAAAGGGAAGAACGCCGAAGGGGAATGCCGATCTGAAGGCTTTCTTACCTGGGCACAGGGTGAATAATTCTGTGACTGTCATCGAATGGTGGGGCGCTATCACATGCTATATTATTCTTGATTAATAGTATTAGTAGTTTGTAATAGTAGAGACAGCCTCATCCGGTGTCTCAATTTTTTTGTCAAATACCGGATTGATAAGGAGGATCTAATGGCAATATTTAAAGGAGCAGGTGTAGCTATCGCCACACCGTTTAACGAAGACGAATCAATCAATTACGAAGAACTCGGCAGACTTATTGATTTCCAGATCGACAACGGCACTGACAGTATCATCATCTGTGGTACCACAGGCGAGTCTGCAACCATGACAGAGGCGGAGCACAGCGAGTGCGTTAAGTTCACCTGTGATTATGTGAATAAGCGCGTGCCCGTAATTGCAGGAACCGGCTCAAACTGCACAAGAACAGCAGTGGAACTCAGCCGGGAGGCAGAGAAGGACGGCGCTGACGGCGTTCTCCTTGTAACTCCCTACTACAACAAGGCTACACAGAACGGACTTGTTAAGCACTATTCAACTATTGCTTCTGCAATCGATATTCCCATCATCATGTACAATGTTCCCAGCCGTACCGGCTGCAACATCCAGCCCGAAACCGCTGCGAAGCTGATTAAGGAAGTGGACAACATCGTGGGAATCAAGGAAGCAAGCGGCAACATTTCACAGGTGGAGAAGCTCATGGAACTCACTCAGGGGGACATCGATCTCTACTCCGGAAACGATGATCAGATCGTTCCCATCCTGGCACTTGGAGGCAAGGGAGTAATCTCCGTGCTTTCCAATATCGCACCCAGGGAGACACACGAGATCTGCCAGGCATTCTTTGACGGAGATGTGATGCGAAGTGCAGAGCTTCAGCACGCTGCCGGACCTCTGGTTGCACAGCTTTTCTGTGAAGTTAACCCGATTCCCGTAAAGAAGGCTTTGAACCTTATGGGATTTGCCGCAGGCCCTCTTCGTCTTCCTCTTACAGAGATGGAGGAGGCTCACGCAGCTAACCTTGCTAAGGCAATGAGAGATTACGGTATTGCACTTAAATAATTGATAAGGATTGAAATTGCGGGACCGGATCAGTTCGGTCCCGCTTTGTTTTTTGAACGGAGGAAAACCATGGTAAAAGTAATCATGCACGGATGCAGCGGCAAGATGGGTCATGTCGTTGCGGATATTGTAAACAGTGACCCGGATTGTGTGATGGCAGCAGGTGTTGACATCGCAAAAGCTGAGGACATCGATTTTGATTTCTACACTTCCGTTGGGGAGTGCGAGACCTGCGGTGATGTTGTGATCGACTTTTCCACATCCAAAGCAGTAGATAAGCTCCTCGAGGACTGCGCAGCAAAAAAACTCCCTCTGGTTCTCTGCACAACAGGACTTTCAGAGGAACAGCTTGCCAAAGTGGAGGAAACCTCAAAGGTCATCCCCATTCTTCGTTCCGCTAACATGTCTCTGGGAATCAACCTTTTGTCCAAGCTTCTTAAGCAGGCAGCCCAGGTACTCTCTCCCGCAGGTTTTGACATTGAGATCGTGGAGCGCCACCACAACCAGAAGCTGGATGCTCCCAGCGGTACCGCTATTGCTCTGGCAGATGCGGTAAATGAGGGCCTTGAGGAGAGATTTCCCTACAACTTCGACCGCAGCAAGGACAGAAAGAAAAGAGAGCGCAAGGAGATCGGTATCGTGGCGGTAAGAGGCGGCAATATTGTAGGCGATCACGAGGTGATCTTTGCGGGCCAGGACGAGGTCATCGAGTTCCGCCATACCGCTAATTCCAAGGCGATCTTTGCAAAAGGCGCTGTTGAGGCAGCCAAATTCCTCGCAGGAAAAGAGCCCGGTCTCTACGATATGAGCCAGGTGATCGGCTAGGGGCAGGGTATGAGATTTCGTCCCTGTATCGATATTCACAATGGAAAAGTAAAGCAGATCGTCGGGGGAAGCCTCAGAGATGAGGGGGATGAGGCCAAAGAGAATTTCGTGGCCGCCCGGGATGCTGATGAGTTTGCAAAAATATACAGGAACCGGGGAATCAAAGGAGGACATGTGATCCTTTTGAATCCCGCCACCTCGGAATTCTACGAGGAGACCAAACGACAGGCACTTTTGGCACTTTCGGCCTATCCCGGAGGACTCTCGGTGGGAGGAGGCATGAACCTCAGTAACGGCCGGGAATTTCTGAATGGGGGAGCCTATGCCCTGATATTTACCTCCTTCCTTTTTTCGGAAGGACGACTTGACATGGACAGGGTGAGACAGGTCAAAGAGATCTACGGCCGGGAACACGTGATCTTCGATCTCAGCTGCCGACGCCTTGAGGATAAGTGGTACGTGGTGACGGATCGGTGGCAGACTTTTACCGACGTGGTACTTACCAGAGATAAGATGGAGGAACTCTCAGAATATTGCTGTGAATTCCTGATCCACGGCGTTGATGTGGAGGGAAAGTCCTCGGGAATGGATGAAGGGCTGGTAAGACTCTTATCTGAATTTCAGGGATGTCCGGTGACTTATGCCGGAGGTATCGGAAGTCTTCGGGACTTGGAACGTTTCAGACAGGTTTCCGGAGGCCGGATCGACGTGACCATTGGAAGTGCCATGGACACTTTCGGGGGACACATTTCTTTGGACGAGGTGCTTTTGTGCACTGACAGATAAAGTAGTGACAACTAAATAGAAACACAGATAACGCTCAGGAGGGCTTTTGCTTTCCCGGGCGTTTTTTGTATGATGATGAGCCAAGGATCGAGCGTGTTCTGCTTGGCAGAACGGTCGTTTTGGATTCAGAGGCTTTTGCGAGAAGGCAAAATACCTCTATGGGGAGACAGTACCCGCAGGTCTTGAACCCGGACAGGACAGACATGTACTTATCACAAAGTCTTCCACCTGGACCATCCTTTCGGTTAAAAATATAGAAATACTATACTGTATGGCCTCAAAAAGTTCACCTATCCCACAGGAATATTAATGATTAAATAAGAATAAAATGCAGGGTATTTGCGTTGTTAGAGGGGGTATTGTGTGTTAGAATGAATGATATTATGAGCATTTTATAGGTGGAAGTGTTTTTTCTTTTTCACCTGAGATTTTTCAGAAACGAAGGCGCGAACAAACATGGGATTATTTAGTAAAATTTTCGGAACACACAGCCAGAATGAGGTTAAGAGGATTCAGCCAATCGCAGACCGGATCGAATCCATGGCGGATGAGATGGCGGCACTTTCCGATGCTGAACTCAGAGCAAAGACTGCGGAATTCAAGGAGCGTCTCGGCAAGGGAGAGTCTTTGGATGACATTCTCCCTGAGGCATATGCGGTGGTAAGAGAAGCAGCGAAGCGTTCAATCGGGCTTTATCACTACAGGGTACAGCTTCTTGGCGGAATCATCCTTCATCAGGGCCGAATCGCCGAGATGAAGACCGGTGAAGGTAAGACTCTGGTATCAACTCTTCCGGCATATCTCAATGCCCTTACCGGCAAGGGTGTTCATATAGTAACTGTCAACGACTACCTGGCTTCCCGAGATGCAGCCTGGATGGGTAAGGTTCATGAATTCCTCGGACTTACCGTAGGAGTAGTGCTCAACAGCTCCACAAGGGAGGAGCGGAGAGCGGCCTACGAGTGTGATATTACCTACATCACCAACAACGAACTTGGATTTGACTATCTAAGAGATAACATGGTCATCTACAAGGAACAGCTGGTACAGAGAGGCCTCAACTATGCAATCATCGATGAGGTGGACTCGGTTCTCATCGACGAGGCGAGAACTCCTCTTATCATCTCCGGACAGAGCGGCAAGTCCACCAAGCTCTATGAGGCCTGCGACATTCTGGCAAGACAGCTGGAGAGAGGTGAGGCCAGCGGTGAACTCAACAAGCTGGATGCAATTCTAGGTGAGGAGATCGTGGAGACCGGAGACTTCGTTGTCAATGAGAAGGACAAGGTAGTCAACCTTACAGAGCGAGGTGTTAAGAAGGTAGAGCAGTTCTTCCATATTGAGAACCTTGCGGATCCTGAGAATCTGGAGATCCAGCACAATGTTATCCTGGCGCTCAGAGCCCACAACCTTATGTTCAGAGATCAGGATTATGTGGTCAAGGATGATCAGATCTTTATCGTTGACGAGTTTACCGGACGTATCATGCCGGGAAGACGTTACTCTGACGGACTTCATCAGGCGATAGAGGCTAAGGAGCATGTTAAGGTCAAGAGAGAGAGCAGAACTCTTGCGACTATCACATTCCAGAACTTTTTCAACAAATATACCAAGAAAGCCGGCATGACCGGTACCGCGGTTACAGAGGAACAGGAGTTCAGAGATATCTACGGAATGGACGTAGTTGAGATCCCCACCAATGTACCGGTACAGCGTCAGGATCTCAATGACGCGGTTTATAAGACCAAGAAGGAGAAGTTTAACGCTGTTGTGGAGGAGATCATCAGAGCTCATGCCACCGGACAGCCTGTCCTTGTTGGTACCATTACTATTGAAACTTCAGAACTTCTAAGCTCCATGCTCAAGAGAAGAGGAATCCCTCACAACGTTCTGAATGCGAAGTTCCATGAGATGGAAGCAGAGATCGTTGCCAATGCGGGTATCCACGGGGCAGTTACCATTGCCACCAACATGGCCGGCCGAGGAACGGATATTAAGCTTGATGAGGAGGCGAGAGCCGCCGGCGGTCTCAAGATCATCGGTACCGAGAGACATGAGTCAAGACGAATCGACAATCAGCTGAGAGGTCGTTCCGGACGACAGGGCGATCCCGGTGAATCAAGATTCTATATCTCCCTTGAGGACGATCTTATGAGATTGTTCGGATCCGAGCGTATGATGACCATGTTCAATGCTCTGGGTGTGCCGGATAACGAACAGATCGAACACAAGGCTCTTAGCGGAGCCATTGAGAAGGCTCAGGAGAAGATTGAGAGCAACAACTTTGGAATCCGTAAGAATCTGCTTCAGTACGACCAGGTAATGAATGAGCAGAGAGAGATAATCTACAAGGAGAGAAAAAGAGTTCTCGACGGAGAGAACATGAGAGACTCTGTAGTCAAGATGATCACGGATATAGTTGAGGAGACGGTGGATGCCAACTCCCCGGATCAGTCCGATGAGGGAACCTGGAACCGCATCGAGCTCAACGAGACTCTTCTTCACATCATGCCCTTATCTCCTATCACGGAGAGTGAGCTGGAAGGACAAAATGCCGGTGTGGTGAAGCAGAATCTAAAAGAGGAGGCTTATAAAGCCTATGAGGCCAAGGAGATGCAGTATCCCGAGATCGAACAGGCAAGAGAGATCGAGCGGGTAATTCTCCTCAAGGTAATCGATAATAAGTGGATGAGCCATATCGATGATATGGAGCAGCTCCGTCAGGGTATCGGAATGCAGTCTTTTGCCAACAGAGATCCCCTGGTGGAATACAGAATGGCCGGCTATGACATGTTTGATGAGATGTCAAGAGCTATTCAGAAGGATACCGTAAAGCTTCTTTTCAATGTGAGAATTGAACAGAAGGTGGAGAGGGAAGAGGTTGCCAAGGTGACCGGAACCAACAAGGATGATTCTCTCGCCAAGGCTCCGGTTCGCAGGGAGAACAAGAAAGTGTATCCCAACGACCCCTGTCCTTGCGGAAGCGGTAAGAAATATAAGCAGTGCTGCGGAAGGAAATAAATCCTTTTGCGGCTTCGGAAAGAAGGTGAAGAGTTGCTGGAATACGAACAGTTCAGCGAAGACTTTCAGTCTGAAGACAAACTCTACAACGAATTGAGGGGTTCACTTTGACAAGCTCTGCGATGTAAACCGGATGCAGGAGCTTGAGCAGGAGATGGCGGTGCCGGATTTCTGGAATGACACGGATAAGGCATCGGGGATTCTCAAAGAACTCAACGGACTGAAGAAACATGAAGAAAGAAAGAATGAGCTGGAGGAGCTTCACGATGAGATAGAAGTTCTTCTTGAAATGCTCTCGGAAGATGACGACAGTGACCTGGTGGAGGAACTGGAGGGAAAGCTTAAGGCTTTTCACGATCTCATAGACACGGTGAAGCTTCAGATGCTGCTTTCCGGTGAGTATGACAAGGATGATGCCATCATAACTCTCCATGCCGGGGCAGGAGGAACCGAAGCCTGCGATTGGGTGAGCATGCTCTACCGCATGTACAGCCGGTATGCGGAGAAGATGGGATTTTCCACGGAGGTGCTGGATTATCTGGACGGAGATGAGGCCGGAATCAAGGCCGTCACCTTTGAGGTCCGGGGAGAGTATGCTTTCGGATATCTCAAGGCAGAGAAGGGAGTACACAGACTTGTGCGGATCTCTCCTTTTAATGCGGCAGGCAAGAGACAGACCTCTTTTGCCTCCTGCGATGTAATGCCGGATATTCAGGAGGCTATAGAGCTGGATATCAATGAGGACGATCTCAAGATCGATACCTACCGATCCAGCGGAGCCGGCGGTCAGCACATCAACAAGACCTCCTCGGCAGTGCGCATTACCCACATACCCACGGGAATCGTGGTTCAGTGTCAGAATGAGCGCAGTCAGCTCCAGAATAAGGAGAAGGCGATGCAGATGCTGAGGAGCAAGCTTTACATGCTTAAGCAGCAGGAGCAGGCGGAGAAGATCTCCGATATCAGAGGTGAGATCAAGGACATTAATTTCGGAAGCCAGATCCGCTCTTATGTAATGCAGCCCTACACTCTGGTGAAGGATCACAGAACCAATGCTGAGGTGGGAAACGTGGCGGCAGTGCTGGACGGGGACCTCGCTCCTCTGGTGAATGCCTATCTTCACATGAAGGCCAAAGAATAGGCAAAAGCCTTGCGTGAGGTTTTCAAATATGCTATCATCCTTTGTTGGAGATACATTTGTTTTTGACAGACGAACACCAAGGAGGCCTACCTATGGCTGATTCGACCTATTATCTTGTGAAAGATAAAGCCATCCCGGATGTTTTGCTCAAGGTGGTGGAAGCAAAGAAGCTTCTGGAGACCGGCAAGGCAGAATCCATAAGGGATGCAGCAGAGGAAGTTGGAATAAGCAGAAGCTCATTCTACAAATATAAAGATGACATATTCCTTTTTCATGACAATCTCAAAGGACAGACCATCACACTGGTTATTCTGGTGGATGACAGGACGGGGCTTTTGGCGGACATGCTTTCGGTGATCGCCCACTACAACGCAAACATCCTGACGATCCATCAGAGTATTCCCATCAATGGAACCACCAGCATTTCCATAAGCCTGGAGATTCGGGCGGGAACCGGAGATGTGTCCTCCATGATCGGAGAGATAGAGAAGCAGGAAGGAATTCATAAAGTAAAAATAGCAGGCAGGGAGTAGTACAAATGGTAAATGTTGCAGTATTAGGATACGGTACAGTTGGTTCGGGAACAGCAGAGATTCTTTGGAACAGCAAAGAGGAACTCAGCAGAAGGATCGGAGATGAGATCAACCTTAAGTATGTTCTCGATCTTCGTGATTTTCCCGGGGATAAAGTTGAAGAAGTACTGGTTCACGATTATGAAGTGATCGCAAATGATCCTGAGGTGGACATCGTTGTGGAAGTTATGGGTGGAATTGAGCCCGCCAACACTTTTGCAAGAAAGGCTCTTTCAAGCGGCAAGAGCTTTATCACATCAAACAAGGCTCTGGTTGCAGAGTACGGCTCAGATCTTATGAAGCTGGCGAGAGAAAACAACGTGAGCTTCCTTTTTGAGGCCAGTGTAGGCGGCGGTATTCCTATCATCCGTCCCTTAAACACAGCTCTCACCGCAGAGGATATTGAGGAGGTTTCCGGTATTCTCAACGGAACCACTAACTACATGATGACAAAGATGTTCTTCGACGGAGTTGATTACGACGAAGTGCTTAAAGATGCTCAGGCCAAAGGCTATGCTGAGGCAAATCCCTCAGCGGATGTGGACGGAATTGACGCCTGCCGCAAGATCGCTATCCTCTCCTCCATCGTTTCCGGCAAGTTCGTAAACTACAAGGAGATCTACACAGAGGGTATCTCAAAGCTCACAACAAAGGATTTTGAGTACGCTAAGAAGCTGGGCAGAAGAATAAAACTTCTCGCCAATGCCATCAAGAAGGGTGACGAGCTCACCGCTATGGTTGCACCTTATCTTGTAAGTGAGAAGCACCTTCTTTTCAATGTGACAGATGTTTTTAATGCAGTCATGGTCAGAGGCTGCTATGTAGGTGATGTTATGTTTTACGGACAGGGAGCAGGCAAGCTTCCCACAGCCAGTGCGGTAGTTGGAGATATTGTTGACGCGGCAAGAAGCCTCGGAAGAACTCTTCCTGGCGGCTGGGGCGAAGGCAAGCAGGAGCTTTGTGATCACAAGGAACTTGTTCAGTCCTACCTTGTAAGACTTGAAGGCGGAGCAGAGAGACTTGAGGAAGTAAAGGCAGCTTTCGGTGAAGTTGAAGTTGTGGAAGCCGGCGTTTGCGGAGAGATCGGTTTTGTGACTGCTGAAATGTCTGAGAATGAATACGAGGAGAAGGCAGCTAAGCTTTCCGGTATCCTCGGAATGATCCGTATTGGAGAATAATAAGATGAAATATGTTCTGGTATTAGGTGACGGGATGGCGGATGAGCCCATCAAGGCCCTGGGAGATAAGACTCCCCTTGAAGTGGCGGACATCCCGGTTATCAATGCTTTAGCCAAAAAATCAGAGATCGGTCTGGTCAAAACAGTTCCCAAAGGAATGAAGCCGGGAAGCGACACTGCCAACCTTTCAGTGCTGGGTTATGCTCCCGAGAAGTATTACAGCGGCCGATCACCCCTGGAAGCCCTCTCCATCGGAGTGGAATTAAAGGAGACCGATGTGGCCATCAGATGCAATCTGGTTACCCTGATGGAGCACGAAGGCCTGGAGTATGATGAGCGAAGAGTCATCGATCACAGCTCCGGAGAGATCAGCACAGAGGAAGCGGCGGAACTCATGAAGGAGATCCAGAAGGCTTTCAACTGTGATGAGTTTAAGTATTATATAGGAACCAGCTACCGTCACCTTCTGGTGTGGGATCACGGTGAAGTGGTGAGAATGACGGGACCTCATGATATTCCCGGACAGGTCATCGGACCTTTTCTTCCCGACAATGAGAAGTTAAAGGACATGATGAGAAGAAGCTACGACATCTTAAAGGATCACCCCATAAATGTGAGGCGCAAGGAGCAGGGGCTCAATCCTGCCAACAGCATCTGGTTCTGGGGACCGGGCACAAAGCCTGCCCTTTCTCCTTTTGAGGAGAAGACCGGCAAGAAGGGTGCCATGATCTCCGCGGTGGATCTCTTAAAGGGAATCGCAGTGGGTGCCGGAATGGAAGTTCCCACTGTGGAAGGCGCCAACGGCGGACTTCACACCAATTATGAGGGCAAGGCGAGAGCGGCGCTGGAAGCTCTTTTTGAGGGTGGCTGCGATTTCGCCTACATTCATGTGGAAGCACCTGATGAGATGGGTCACCAGGGCAACATGAACAACAAGATCAAGGCGATCGAGGAGATCGACCACAAGGTGGTAGATCTGGTGGTCAAAGCCATGGAGGAGAAGGGCGAAGACTTCAGAATGCTCATTCTTCCCGATCATCCCACTCCCATTGCAGTGAGAACTCACACAAGCGATGCGGTGCCTTACCTTCTGTATGACAGCACTGACTTAAAGAGTCATGACTGGAATTACAACGAGAAGGAAGCGGCGGCCAGCGGCAACTACGTGGAAGTGGGCTCAAACCTTATTGATATTCTTTTTGATAAATAGTTCGGAGTTTTTGCCATGTCAGAAAAAAGAAAATTCCGAATGATCTGCACCGATCTGGACGGGACGCTTCTCACCAATGCCAAGGAGATCCTTCCCGGAACCAGACAGGCGATAGTGGATGCGGTGAAGCA
Source organism: Clostridiales bacterium (assembly GCA_029227635.1). GTDB lineage: Bacteria > Bacillota > Clostridia > Lachnospirales > Lachnospiraceae > SUG1684. Next base: position 1,480 of record JAQYAH010000048.1, on the reverse strand, counting down.
GGGAGTCATATTTTTTGTCTCCACCGGAAGACCCTATAATGCCCTCCCTAAGGAGCTTTTGGATATGGAGGAGACCAGATATTTCCTCGTGTCCAACGGAGCTTCCATCTTCGACAAAAGCACCGGAGAGCGGCTCAGGCAGGTCTGCATGACCAAAGAACAGGTCTACGAGACCCTCCGGGTATTCAGAGAATCCGGGGAGAGTGCCTGGATCGAGGTCACGGTCAACGGTCGAGCTCATGTAGAGAGAGAGCAGTATGCCCATGCTAAAGATTTTGTTCCCGATGGCCATCAGACGGATTACCTCCTAAGCACTCGAATCCCTGTGGATTCTCTGGAGGAGTTTGTAAAAGAACATGAGCAGGGAATCGAGAAGGTCTGCATCTTTTTCAGGGAACCCGGTACCAAAGAGCGGCTTTGGCATGCTTTTGACGGCATTGACCGGATCTTCGTAACCTCCGCCATGTGGTACAACATTGAGATCAGCGATGTGGATGCTCAGAAGGGAAACATGATTCGCTGGTTTGCCGGGAACCTGGGAGTGGAGCTTGAGGATATCATTGCTTTCGGAGACGGTCACAACGATATCCAGATGCTTTCCATGGCGGGACTTGGCATTGCCATGGAGAACGCCTTGGAGGAAGTGAAGGCGGCAGCGGACTATATCACCGGAACTAACGAGGCGGAAGGTGTGGCAGACGCAATTCGGAAATTTGTACTTGAGACAAGTGAATAACCGAGATTGACTGCACCGTAGATTGTAAGCTCAGTCTACGGTGCTTTTTGAGGATTTATGATGAAATATAAATATGCTTTTTTTGATCTGGACGGTACCCTCACAGATTCCCAGGCCGGAATAATCAACAGCATCATGTACTCTCTGGACAAAAACAATCTTCCCTACAGAGACAGGGAATATCTGAAGAGATATATTGGCCCTCCCCTTTTGGAGATGTTTAAATCCGAGTACTCTGTGGACGACACCATGGCCAGAAAGCTGGTGGCGGACTTCAGAGAGAGATTTAAGGATATTGGAATTTTTGAAAATGAAGTCTACGGGGGAATCCCGGAGCTTTGTGAAAAGCTTGAAAAGGCCGGGGTGAAGCTGGTGGTAGCCACCTCCAAGCCGGAGATGTTCGCGGTGAGGATCATGGATCATTTCGACTTGTCCAAATATTTTGTCCTGATCTCCGGTTCGATGCCGGATGAGACCAGAACCGATAAGGCGGAGGTCATTTGTCACAGCCTGAATACTCTCGGAATTACTGACCGGTCCCAGGTTATCATGGTGGGAGACCGATTCCATGATGTGGAAGGAGCAGCCAAAAACGGGCTTGACTGCATTGGAGTACTTTACGGCTACGGAAGTAGGGAAGAGCTGACAAAGGCCGGCGCGGCTTTTATTGCTCCCCGGGTGGAGGATATTTTTTCGATAATCGAAGGGAAATAAGCATTTGATGGAAATGATAAAAACCAGCAG
>JAQYAH010000047.1 GCA_029227635.1 Clostridiales bacterium | reverse complement strand
TTGTAATTGTATGTCTGCTGATACCCGCAGACAAGATCTATGCTACAGCATTGACCCTGCTGCCCATCGTAACAATGTTTATTTACGTTATCGTCAGCAAAGATTTTGTACAGGGTTTTGTGTTCGGTACGCTCCTTGCTTATCTGGCATACTACAAGCTCGGCGGAGCTGCCTTGTTTGTAGATGATATTACCGGTACTCTTGCAGATTACGACACCATGTTTACGATCCTTACATTCTTTGTATGCGGAGGAACTATTTCGGCACTGACAAACAGTGGTGCGGCAAAGAGCTTCGGAAAATGGGTGGCAAGTAAGGTTAAGAACGAGAAGGTCAGCCTTATTGTAACCTGGCTTTTGACTCTGGGCCTTTCTATTGATGACTATATCGATCCTCTTACAGTAGGAACAGCAATGACTCCTATTACAGATGCACAGAGGATTCCCAGAGAAATGCCGGCATTTATCTCCCGTTCCAGCAGCTCGGCTCCCGGTCTTTTCTATCCCATGGGTGACTGGGCATATTTCATCATCATGCAGCTTGTTGCTCTTGACCTTGTAAGCGGCGGAACCGGAGCGGCAGTTAAAGAATACATGGGATTTGTACCCTTCATGTTTTATCCCATGATCGCCATCGTTATGGCACTTCTGGTCATTCTTGGTGTAGTACCAAAGATCGGAAACATGAAGAAGGCATATGAACGTGTGGCAAACGGAGGCCCTGTGGTTTGCAACAGCGGCTTATCAAAGGAAGATTTAGAGGAGGTTGCTGAATACGAAAACAAGAGAGATCTTCATCCCGCAAATTTCGTGATTCCTGTATTGACCCTTTTCCTTACAATGTTCATCACTGACTTTGACGGAGTGAGAGCCGGAGCAATCACCCTTTCCATTACCGGTCTTTTGTATATCTCTCAGGGAATCTATTCAATCAAAGAGTATGTGGAAGTCCTCATGGAAGGCTTTAAGGACATGATCGATCTGGTTATCCTTTTGATCTTTGGCTATATGATCGGTGGAGTTATGGATGCAATGGGATTTGGTCAGTTCATTACAGGCGTAGCCGGACATGTAATGATACCCGCTTTGTTCCCTGCAATCATCTTCGTGCTGTTCTGTATCACAGAGTACTTATGCACATTGAACTGGACACTTTTCGTTATTGCCATGCCTATTCTCTATCAGGTGGCACCGGCTATCGGAGCTAATCTGCCACTGACAATAGGCGCCATGATCTCAGCTGGTCTGTTTGGTTCTAACACCTGCCCGTTCTCTGACGGAGGAATCGTTGTATCAAAAGGCTTCCGTATCGACCTTTATGATCATGGATTCTCAGGTATGCCTTACTTTATTATTTGTGCGGTAATTGCAGCGGCAGCCTATGTGGTAGCGGGATTTATCTTCACATAGGAAGAAGGATATAAGATGAAAAAACTGTTAAAAACAGATCTTCTTTTTACGGCGGCGGACGATAAGATTCGGGAAGGTTTTGTGCTCATAGAAGGTAATAGGATCGCCAAAGTAGGCGAGATCGCAGAGCTTTCCGAATATGTGGATAGTAATACAGAAGTGCTGGATTTCTACGGAAAAGTAGTGACTCCGGGTTTTGTGGACAACCATGTTTTCTTTACCGGATATATCTGGGAGAGGATCGGTTTTGATGCTTCCGCAATTGAAGACGAAGAGGGGTTAATTGAAAGAATAGTTATAGAGGCCGGGGAATTGCCTGATGGCCGGGCAATTCTCGGTCATGGCCTTAGAGGAGACCTGGAGTTTCCAGGGGAGAAGCTGAACAGCCTGTTTCCGGACCGACCGGTAATGGTATTTAACGAGGCAAGAGAATGGTGTTTTATGAATCGCGCTGCTGAAGAAAAGTATCATTTTTCCGGAGAGGAGTGCTGGGCAGAAAAGTGCTGGATCCTTTTTAAGGAGATCCTCAGCGATAAAGATTTTGCAAAAGCTCAGTACCTTGAATTTCAGGATCTGCTGGCATCCAAAGGAATAACCGGAATCAAGGAGATTGGATTCGACGATTATTACGGGTTTACCAAGGTACTGAAGGAATTGGAGGATGAGAATGCCTTAAAGCACCGGGTGAATCTGGTATCTCAGCCCGTGGGTAAAGATGCAGATTTCTCATACGGTCAAAGTTGCCGGGAACTGTTTGACGGGGACCAGGTTCGTTTCATGGGATTCAACATAATGGTTGACGGAGACATAGAGAGCGGCGACGGTGACCTGCTTGATGAGTACAAAAACAATACCGGAATGCATTGTGGTATGGATATCGACTACGATGCTATAGAAAAGACTGTTCTTGAAGCGGACAGGCAAGGTTTCAGGTGTGCCCTTCACGCAGAAGGAGACGCAGCTGTCAGGCGTTGCATCGATATCTATGAAAAATGCCGGCTTAAAAACGGAGACCGGGACGCCCGCCATGCCATCGTTGATATGGAGCTGATCGATCCCAAAGATCGAAAACGCCTCAGTGAGTTAAACATTTCCGCAATTCAGTACATTCAGATAATGAATTGCTACGGAAGCCGGGAAAACTATTGGGATGAGAAGATATTGTCAGTGGAGCGTCAGAAGACTATCTGGGCATATAAATCTATCCTGGAAGACGAATGTCGGCTTTGCTTTGGTACCGATCTTCCCCTGGACGTGCCTGACATTCCCTTATCCATAAAGTTCGGAGTGTTCAGAAGGTTTCCTGACGGGACCCCGGAAGGCGGATACCATTCTGAGGAGGCACTGACCCCGGGGCAGGTTCTTATCTGCTGGAGCAAAAACGGTCAGGAGGCAAACTTTGAGGAGGATCGCCTGGGAACTCTTGAGGAGGGTAAGCTGGCGGACATTGCGGTAATAGACACTAATGTCTTTTCATGTACCCTTTCTGAGCTGGAAAAGGCAGAGGTGTGCATGACCATCTACAACGGAGAAATCGTTTATACGAAATAATAAAGAGAATCGGAGGAATATTGATGACAAAATTTAAAAACTACGACAGAGAAAAATACTTGGCGGATTTTTCAACAATTATGGAGCTTCGACCCACTGTTGAAAAATACATGGATGAGATTTTTGCAAACGGTGTGGAGAATCTGGTGCTTGCCGGAGTTGGCGGGACTATGGCGATTATGATGCCCTTTGAGGCTTTTGCAAAAAAGCGTACAACCGTTCCGGTATACCTGGAAAATGCAGCGGAAGTAGTTCTGGGAACAAACAAAGCGATCTCAGAAAAATCTCTCGTGGTTCTTTACAGTGACTCAGGTACAACAAGAGAGACGGTAGCGCTTGCAAAATACTGCAAGGAAAAGGGAATTCCCACTATCGGTGTCAGCTGTACTGACGGAGCACCTCTTCAGGAGTACCTAAAGTATCCCATTGTGAGCAAAGCCGCAGACGCATACTCCTGCGACGGAGACTTCATGAGACTTTCCCTTATTGTGGGAGCATTCCTCAAAAATGCCGGTGATTTCCCTGATTATGAGGAGTTTATGGAGAGCCTTGCCAATGCCCCCAGAGCCATGGCAGACATCAAGGAAGCTGTGGAGGAAGAGGCAAAAGAATACGCATACTCCATTAAGGACGAGCCCTATCATATGTTAGTTGGGTCCGGCAACCTCTGGGGATCCACCTACTGCTTCGCAATGTGTTATCTGGAGGAAATGCAGTGGATCCACACAAAATCCATCACTGCTCCTGAGTTTTTCCACGGTACGCTGGAACTTCTGGAAGAAGACACCAGCATTATGATCTTTAAGGGAGAGGATGAGACCAGGGTGCTTGCAGAACGTGTCGAAAACTTTGCAAAGAAGATCTCAAAGAAAGTAAAAGTAGTGGACACAAAGGCATTCCCGGCAGAGGGTATTGCTGACAAATACCGCAGCGATTTTGCTCCGTTCTTCCTTGAAGCCTATCTTGGCCGATTAATTGCAAACCTGGAAGATGCAACCGGACATTCTTTGGACATTAGAAGATACTACAGAGTAATGGACTACTAATCTAAAAAATCGGTTTCAAGGGGGTGTGCTTAGCACCCCCTTGTTGTTACTGGAGAAGGAGAGCCTATGGGGAAAACAATGGAACAATACATCGCCGAGATATCGGAGGTGCTGAAAAAAAACATTGCGGACCGAAAAAGAATAACAGAACCGATATACAGTCTTTTGTCATCGAAGAGACCTGAGCGTCTGGTCATTGTTGCCTCGGGGTCTTCCTACAATGCAGCCCTCTGTGCGGTGCGCTTTATGCAGCGGTATCTGGGAGACAGAGTAAAGCTGCTGACCCCTTTTTCTTTTACCTACTATGAAAAAATAAGACCCGCGGATACCTACCTGCTGGTATCCCAGAGCGGAAGCAGCACCAACATGATCGAAGCCCTGGGTAAATGCAAAAGAGCCGGTATCCCTGCGATTGCAGTGGTGGGAAACAGGGGATGCGATATGGCAAAGGAAGCCGACATTACCGTGGAATATGGAGTCGGAGAAGAATTGGTGGGCTATGTCACCAAGGGAATGAGCACTCTCACCTTGTTTTTCATGCTGCTGGCTATGGAGTGTGCCGGTGACGGAATTCCTTTTGATGGGGAGCCGGAAAACCTTGAGGCAGCTTACGAGGAGGATCTAAAGGAACTCTATAAGGCGGCCGATAACCACAACACAGTGTACCGCTATGCAATGGAGTTTTGTGAGAGAAACAAAAAGGAAATGCTCTCCATGAAGCATGTCTTTTTCCTGGGATGCGGCGCTAATCTGGGGACGGCGGCGGAAGGCGCGCTGAAGCTGTCGGAGATGCTCCATGTACAGACAAATGATTTTGAGGTGGAAGAGTTTCTTCACGGTCCGGATCTGCAGCTCACCCCTGAATATTCCCTGTTCTTCATTCAGGGAGGGGACGAAGCCGGAAGACGCATGGAAGAGATCTGTGAGGCGGCAAAAGAAGTGACGGACAGAGCCTATCTGATCTCTGTGAAGGATATCCCGGTGGATTCCACAGAAGAATGGCTCACTCCCATATATCTGACCGCATTTTTCCAGTATCTGGCCTGCTTTTGCGCAAGAGAAATGGGAGTTGTCGGGGAACACCCCTTGTTTGCCCGATTCGAGGAGAAAGTTGCCTGCAAAACGGAAAACTACACAGAGGAGGCGCCGTTTTAGGTGGAAACAGACATATGAGACGTTATATTTTGACCGGACACGGAAGAATATCTGAGGGAATAGCATCGGCGGCGGAGCTGATCATTGGGCAAAAGGTCCAGTTTTTCAATGCCTATCTACCCGGAGAAGAGTTCTTTGCCGGTGAGATCGCAAAGCAGATCGAGAGCTTTAGCCCTGAAGATGAAGTCATTATCATGACAGATCTCCTCGGAGGAAGCGTGAATAACGAGATGACCGGATTCCTTGAATATGACAACGTACATCTTATCTGCGGTGTCAACCTCGCTCTGGTAATTGGATTGCTTTTGTCTGATGAGACGAAAAGTATTGAGCAGGTCATTGAGAAAACAATAGAGGAATCAAAGCAGGGAATCGTCTACTGTAACGAATGGAAAAAGAAACAAGCAGAAACGCTGGATGATTTTTAAGGGGGGATAGTGATGATTCAGTTAGTAAGAGTAGATTATCGTTTGCTCCACGGGCAGGTAGCTTTTTCGTGGACCGGAAGCCTTGGGGCGGACTGTATTTTGCTGGTGAGCGACACACTGCTTGATGATCCGGTGCGGGTGACATCAGTAAAACTGGCAAAGCCCCCCGGAGTGAAAGTGGTGGTTAAGTCCATCGAAGAAAGCATAAAAGCTATTAGAAGTGGTATTACGGACAAATATAAGCTGTTTGTGGTATGTGAGACCATAGAGGGGGCCGTGAGGCTAATGGAAGAGACCGGCCAGAAGACCCTGAACCTTGGGGGTACCCGTCCGGGAAATGACAAAAAAGAGATCGCCCCGGTAATCTATGTGACGCCGGAGGAAGAAAAACTTCTGGAGGACCTTAAGAAAAAGGGTGTAGACATCTTTGTTCAGATGATACCTGAGAGCAAAAAGACAAAATTCTGATTCAAATAGGAGGGAACTATGAGCGCGAAAGTTATTCAAACGATACTGCTCGGGCTGTTAGGTCTTTGTTCCAATGCTGAGTGGTTCCTTGGAACCTGTTTTATTCAAAGACCTTTGATACTTGGACCTTTGACCGGACTTATTATGGGAGATCTGCAGGCGGGAATCATTATGGGAGCCACTATGGAGCTGGCTTTTGCCGGAGCATCTTCGATTGGAGGCTACGATCCTCCTGATATGATCTCCGGAACAATTTTAGGTGTTGCCTTTGCAATAAATTCAGGGGCAGGACCGGAAATGGCTCTGACTCTTGGCATTCCCATTGCCACCGTTATGCTCCTTATAAGCAATTCTGTGGGCTATCCTATTCTACAGATTTTTGCCCACATGATGGATAGAAATATCGAAAAAGGAAATGACAAGGCGTTTCAGCGAAACTTCATTCTGAGTGGATTTGTGGCCTGGGGAGTTACCTCACCCCTTTTGCCCCTGGCATACTACTTCGGATCCGACAAGGTGACCGCTTTGGTGGGAAATCTGCCTGAATTTGTCAGCACCGGCATGGATATTGCCGGAGGACTTCTCCCGGCAATGGGATTTGCAATGCTTGCCCGCATGATCATGAAAAAAGACGTGGCACCGTTTTTCTTTATCGGATACTTTGTGGTTGCCTACACAGGCCTTACGACTACCGGTGTGGCTCTTTTTGCAATTCTGATACTTGCAGTTATGTTTACCCTGAAAAAGGGAAAGGAAGTGCTGGACAACGGTAACAATGTGACGGCTGCCAAGGATGAAGGAGGCGATTTTGATGAGTTTTAAGATACATGGAGAATACAAAGGCGTTATTACAAAAAAAGATCTTCAAAAGGTGTTCTGGCGTTCCATTCCCATGGAGCATGCCTGGAATTATGAGCGAATGATGCATTCCGGCTTTTGTTTTGCCATGCTTCCTATCCTTCGCAAGCTCTATCCCAAAAAAGAAGATTACATTGAAGCAATGCAAAGACACATGGAGCTCTACAATGTAACTCCCTACATCTCCACCCTTCCCCTTGGTATTGCAGCAGCAATGGAAGAAAAGCGGGCGGAAGATGTGGAAAACTTTGACACAGAGTCAATCACCAACGTCAAGACTGCCTTTATGGGTCCTTTGTCCGGAATAGGTGACTCAATCTACTGGGGAACCATCAGGGTAATTGCCATGGGAATCGGAACTTCCCTGGCAATCAAGGGAAGTATTCTTGGTCCGATCCTGTTCTGGTTGTGCTTCAACATTCCTAACTTCGGTTTTCGATACCTTTTGACCTTTATCGGTTATCAGTTTGGAGCGGAGACCATGGATCGCCTGGAAAAAACCGGACTCATGAGCAAGGTCATGCAGGCGGCGAGCATCCTCTGACTTACAGTGGCCGGAGCCATGACTTCGGAGATGGTATATCTGACTGTGCCCATCAGTATCGGTATGGGTGAGGAGGCAACAACGATCCAGAGTATTCTGGATGGCATCGTGCCGGGATTGCTGCCGCTGGGACTTTTCGGAATCGTATATTATCTTCTGAAAAAGAACAAAGTAAAGCCTCTGGTTATGATGTTTATTCTCATGGGCGTGGGAATACTGGGAGCCTATTTTGGTTTCCTGGAATAGGTGAACGGAATGGTTGGTGCAGTAATTTTTGATATGGACGGCGTGATCGTGGACACTGAGGAGACTTATCTTCAGTGGCTGACAAAATACCTGGAGGAACAGGGCTATCCTGTTCCCCGGGAAAAACTATGCGAAATCATCGGGGCATCTGTGAAGAGATCTCAGGCATTTCTGGATAAAATGTGCAGCGGCAACGGCGAAAAGCTCTGGAACGGGTATATTGAGGCCTGCGACACTTATCCTTTTTCCTACAGGGAACTGGTGATTTCCGGCATCCCAGAGCTTTTGCAGTACCTTAAGAGAGAGAATGTTCCCGTTGCCCTGGCATCCTCCTCCACAATGGCAGATATAAGAGAGATGCTTAAGGTTGCCGGACTGGAAGAGTATTTTCAGGTGGTCACCAGCGGTGAAATGTACAAGGAGAGCAAGCCAAACCCGGAAATATATCTCCACACCGCACAACTTTTAGGACAGGATCCTACAGACTGCATTGTCATTGAAGACTCGGATTTTGGCATTCGAGCCGGAAAGGCAGCGGGAGCTTTTGTGATCGCAAGAGAAGAAAAAAGATTCGGCTTCTCCCAGCAGGAGGCAGATATAATCGCCAGGGATATTAATCAGATAAGGAAGATCATTGAAGAGATGAGGAGAGGTGAAAGGTAAGTGGATCCTTTTAATGTCTGTATTAACAATTTTACTTATCGACGCTACAGCTTTGAGTATTTTCTCTCATCAGTCAAAAGACTTGGACTGCATCAGATAGAATTATCCGGCTGTCATCCGCACTTCACCCAATATGAGGCGGAAAATTTTGATGTGAAAAAACTTGCCGGCCTGATAAATGATATGGGAATAAAAGTGGCGGCTCTGGAGCCGGAACAGAATTTTCTGCCTGTAAACATAGCCGCATCTCAGGAGTATTTCAGACGCAAAAGTGTGGAACAGTTGAAATTCTACATTAGGAGCGCTAAGGAGTTTGACTGTGATAAGGTTATCATCTATCCGGGAAAAGGAGCCATGGATCATACTTTTTCGGAAACTCGTAGATATGCCTGTGATTCCATAGCAGAACTGGCAGAAACTGCAAAGAGTAATGGGGTCACGCTTCTTATTCAGAACGTGTCGAATTGTATCTCAAATCTGACTCCAAACAGATGGATGCTGAAGGAACTGATCGACCGGGTCTCTTCAGATAACCTGGGGCTCAGCGTAAATACCAGTGCAGCAGCAGCGGCAAAAGAAACTCTGGATGATTATTTTGAACTTTTTGGGAATCGGATCAAGCTGATACAGTTGTCGGACAGTGATGAGGATGATGAACAGCTGGTTTTGGGCGAGGGCAATCAGGATATCCGGTCACATGTAAAGACCATGGAAAAATATCATTTTGACGGACCGATCTCGCTGGAGATAGTTGCTGAAGAGTATGCCTACAAACCGGAAGAAAACTATCTCAGATCTCTTCGCGCGCTGAGGACGATATGCGAGAAGGAGGAGTAACATGAAGCCCTTGAAGTTTTCTCAGTTTGGAATTATGAGTGTAGGCTATCAACAGTACAGCCTGGAATACTGTTTTGATTCCATAGCGGACAGCGGACTTAAATATGTGGACTTCTGGGGAGGAGCGACCCACTATTGTGCTTTTGACACACCCATGGATAAACGGCAGACCAAGGTTCAGCACATCAGAAAGATGCTGGATGACAGGAACCTTAAAATGTCAGTTTTTACTGCAGAACAATTGTGTCTTTACCCGATAAACGTTGCATCTTCAAATCCTTATGTACGAAAAAACAGTATCGATATCGTAAAAAACTATATTGAAGATACCAAAGAGTTTGGGGCAAATTATTTTTTTGCCCAGATGGGATACGGAATGTTTGACGAGGATACTGATCTTGCCAGAGGAAGAGCAATCGAGGCATTGAAAGAGACGACGGAATATGCTGAAAAGCTGGGGGTAAGGATGGTAATGGAGCAGCTTCAGATGTATGAGTCAAATATTTGCTATGACAGAGAAACCCTGAAGACGCTGATCGAGGCAGTTGACTCCCCCTACCTGACTGCCTGTATCGATTGTGTTGCGGCAGCAGCGGCAGGGGAGACAGTGGAAGACTACTATCAGACTTTCGGTAATATCAATCATGTACATCTTGCTGATGGAACCCCTACAGGCCATCTGGTGCCGGGAGACGGAAGCAATCCTCTGCAGGACTATATCAGGACCCTCGAAAAGAATGAGTTCTCAGGTTCAATAACCCTGGAGATTAACAACCAGATCTATTTTGATGATCCGGATTCGGCGACAAGAAAAGCAATAAAATGGCTTTTGGAGAATCCCCTGATCGAGGATGACAGATAGAGAAATATAAAAGGCACGACCAACCGGTCGTGCCTTAAATACTGTAT
>JAQYAH010000046.1 GCA_029227635.1 Clostridiales bacterium | reverse complement strand
AAATATCCATCTGATCTTTACCTCTTCTTTACATTTCGGTTGATAATCTATGCTGAATACCATGATAAAGAGGTTTTGTAAAGGGAATCAGGCTGGGTTTGTAAAAAGTATGTAAAGTTGTGTTAAAGTCCCGGCACTGGTTATTGATTACTTTTAGTGTCCGGAGTCATAGTACTGGACAGAGCATAGCGGTCGGCCGGATTGATGGTAGTGCAGTATTCAAAGGGACTGTCGCCGTCAAAAGACAGGCCGTTTATCAGAAAGGCAGGATCTCCCTCTTTCGCATTAAGGTGACGGGACTGAGCCTTACTCATATGGCAGATAGAGATAGTCTCCTCCTGGCGCATTAGGCGGAGATTGTATTCCGATTCCAAAACGGCATACAGGGATTCTTTTTCGAAATTATGGCACAGGATGCCCGGAACCAGTTTTGACGGAAGATATGTGCTCTCCAAAGCAATGGGTTCTCCGTTCAGGTAGCGTACCCGGTTCAAGAATATGACTTTATCTCCGAGACTTATGCCCAGCTGATAGCATATGGAAAGGGGAGCCTCCCGTTCATCCATTGCCAGAAGTTTGCTGGTAGGGGTATATCCGTCATTAGACCAGCCGGCGGTGAAAGATTCCATTTTGCTTGTGCTCTCCATGATCTTTGGAGGTGCGATAAAGTTGCCCTTGCCGTGAAGGGTGTTGATTCGATGCTCGTTGCGGAGGCGCTTTATGGCAGCCCGCACAGTGAGGCGGTTGACCCCAAGATTCTCAGCCAGAACTCTCTCTGAGGGCAGGGCATCCCCAGCAGTTAGGCCGTGCTCAATTATGTATGATTCCAGGGCTTCTTTAACCTGTTCATTTAACAAATTCGAATACTTACTCATATCTTGTACCTCAGGTCAATACACTTGAAAAAGTAAAGGTGTTTGCACCAACATAGGATCTTGTGTATTCTATCACCCGTCCCGAAACATCCGTCACAGTGTTGTGGAGCTTAAATACTGCGGAATCCTCTGCCACCTTAAGAAGGGAGGCCTGGGGGTTGGAAACCTTCACGATCTCCAGCTCCTGGAAATCTTGAGAAAACATAATTCCCTGCTGCTCATAGAGATCATATAGGGAGCACTGCTCAAAATTGTAGGATTCAATGTCCGGGATGATATCGTAGGGAATGTAGGTGTATTCCAAAGCCATGGGCTCTCCGTCTCCCAGACGCAGTCTGAAAAGCAGGAACAGGTCAGCTTCCGGAGAGATGTGAAATATTCGGCCGTATTTGGTTCCGGCCTTTTCTTTCCGGGTCAAAAGAACTTTGCTTGAAGGAATAAGACCGGATTCCTGGATAAATGCTCCCATGGATTGGATCGTGTCAATGGGTGAATCGATCTTGGGCCTTGATACAAAAGTACCTTTTCCCTGGAGACGAGTCAGAAGACCTTTATCTATCAACACTTCAATTGCTTTTCGGACAGTCATTCGGCTGATGCCAAAGGTCTCGGAGAGCTCCCGCTCTGATGGGATCTTTGAACCGAGGTTGTACTCGTTGGCGGCGATCTTCTCCTGAATCAAATCTGCGAGCTGAAGATATGCGGGCTGGTTGTTCGGCATTTTTTTCCTCCATACCAGTTGCTATTGGTAAAAATAATGTGTTTGTCAGTGAAATAAACCTCTGTTTTGGTGGTATATGCTGAAGCTTAGTGCACATAGCGATTTCGGGCAACTGGTCTGTTTACAATGGTATGCCCAAAGCATATATCAGATAGATAGTTACGTCAAGTGATTTCCTGTGATTTGGCTATACCAGATGGACGTTTGCTTGAAATAATTTGAAATAACTGTGCATTATTAACAAAATTACTTGTTAGAATTATAACATAAGCATACATATTGACACAATAATACACAAGTGGTATGCTTTCAACAGCTAAACATATATGTGGTCTAGTTTATAAAGAAGGTAAGAAAAATGAAAGTAATAGGATATGGAGACAATGTAGTTGACCGATATCTGAATATGAACAAAATGTTCCCGGGGGGCAACTGCATTAATTTTGCTGTTTACGCCAAGATCATAGGTGTTGAGTCGGCCTATCTGGGAATATTCGGAGATGACAGGGAAGCAATGATGATCAAGAGTACTCTTGAAGACTTCGGAGTTGATATTTCCGGGTGCAAGACTGAACCGGGAAGCGTTACGGAGAGATGTGACGTCAACATCGATGAGAGCGGAAACAGAGTGTTTGTTCAGTTTGATGAGAGAGAAGAGCTTCACGGCATTCTGGAACTTAAGGAGCAGGATATCAAGTATCTGGAGGGCTTTGATCTGATCCACTGCAGCTGTTATGCGGAAGAAGAAAGCGAGATACCCAAACTAAAGGACCTGCCGGGTATCAAAGCTTTTGATTTTTCCGAGGAGGAGGAATACCGCACAGAGGAGTATCTTGACGCAATCTGTCCATACATTGATTTTGCTCTGTTTTCCTGCGAGGGAATGGAGGAGGAAGAAATCAAGGCGCTGGTAACAAAGGTCAGGGACAAAGGTGTCAGCTATATCCTTGCAACTATGGGTCCCCATGGTCAGATCTTTTTTGATGGTGAAGAATACTATCACGGTAAGGCAAAGATCATCAAAGCTATCGACACAATGGGTGCCGGAGACTCATTCTTTACAGCTTTTCTGATGAGTCTTTTGAAATCCGGATGGAGAAGGAATCAACCGGCAACCAGGGAAGCGATTCAGGAAGCTCTCAGGTTTGCGGCAGACTTCGCGGCGGACAACTGCCGAGTGGAAGGCTCTTTCGGATGCTCGTCAACAATTAACAGGGAGGGAAAATAATGGAAGAGAATAAGAAAAAGATGGAATTTCAGGGAATTTTTTCCGCTATAAAAGAAAACCT
>JAQYAH010000045.1 GCA_029227635.1 Clostridiales bacterium | reverse complement strand
TATCCGCGATACTGGGCCTTATGCCTTCTTCCAAAGGAGAGGTCCGGATGTGCGGCAAAAGTATCACCGGGAAATCCCCCAAAAAGATCCTGAAATCCGGAATCTCTAACATTCCCTTCAGCCGACAGACGGAAGGGCTGGCAATGAATTTTTCCATCGCGGATAACTACATCCTGAAGGAGGAGTGGAATGCTCCTTTTAATAAGAAGGGTGTTTTACAGACCGGCAAGATCAATGAGACAGTGAAAGCCGCTATTGAGAAGTACTCCATTAAGGCGAACGGCCCGGAGACGAAGGTGGCAAACATGAGCGGTGGCAATCAGCAGAAGGTTATCATTGCCAGAGAGATGGAGCGAGATCACGAGCTGCTCATTGCCTGTCATCCCACTCACGGTCTGGACATAGGTGCGATAGAGTTCATTCACAAATGCCTCATAAGAGAGAGGGACAATGGCAAAGCGGTACTTCTGGTGTCCACGGAGCTGGATGAGCTCCTGACTTTGTCAGATAGAATCCTTGTCATGTTCAAAGGCGAAATAATGGGAGAACTGATCAACAAAAATGTTGATACTTCAGAGCTTGGCCTCATGATGGCCGGAAAAAGACAGGAGTAAGATTTTTCCCGTTAGTTCATAGAAGAAGTAACTATCAATTCATATTTTCAAAGGAGAGGAATCATGAAAAAGTTTTTAACAGTACTTCTTGCGTTAGCAATGTCAATGTCACTGCTGCTTACCGGATGCGGTTCATCCGATAAGAGCGAAGAGTCCGGCTCATCAACTGAGTCGGAAACAAAAGAACCCAGCGAAGTAAAAGTTGCTATTCTTCTTGTAGGAACCATCAACGATTTCGGTTGGAGCCAGGCCGGCTACGAAGGTGTGGCAGAGGCTGCAGAGGAGTATGGCTTCGAATATGCTTACAGTGAGAGTGTAGCTCTTGCAGACATGGAATCAACTCTTCGGGACTATGCAAACCAGGGTTATGATCTTATCATCGCTCACGGCGACGAGTTCAGCGATGCAGTTGCTACTGTTGCTCCCGAATTCCCTGATTCTAATTTTGCAGTATCCAACGGCGCTCAGGACTTGGCTCTTGACAATGCCATCGGCATGGATATCAGAAACGAGGAGCAGGGCTACATTGCCGGATATGCTCTTGGTATTCTCACAGAGTCAAACAAAGTAGGCTGGATTGGATCCATGGAAGGAACTTCACAGAAGAGAGTGGAAAACGGATTCAGACAGGGTCTTAAGGCTTCCAATCCCGATGCAGAGCCCATGGTTTCCTATGTGGGCAGCTACTCCGATACTGCTGCAGCAAAAGAACAGGCTCAGGCCATGATCGAGCAGGGCGCTGACGTCCTTTTCCAGTATGCACAGGGCGCAGGTCCCGGTGTTGTACAGGCAGCTGCAGAGAACAAAGTCAAGATCGTTGTAACTTCACCTCAGCAGGCGGAGATGGCAGAAGGCTATGCAGCATTTGCAATTCAGACAGTAAACAAAGACCTTATCAAGATGCTCATCGAAGCATACATGAACGGTGAGTTTGGCGCTGACCTTCAGGTACAGGGAACATTTGCCACAAATCTTTTCCAGATCAACTCCATCGACAACAATGTCATTTCTGAGGACGACATGGCAAAGATCCAGGAGCAGGTGGACGGACTTATAAACGGAACCGTTGAGCTTGAGACAGCTCGTTAGGACTGATCTGATTTCAGAAACTGATATTAACGGAGGTTAAGATGGAACACGGACAAAAAGAGCTTAACGCATATGAAAAACTTGATAAAGATGTGCGTAAGTTTGAGCGGATATTCAGCTTCACGGTTCCTGTTCTGGCAATCATAGTATCACTTGCGTTTGTCAGCATCATAATTGTATGGCAGAAGGCTAATCCTTTTGAGGCTTTCGGGGCACTCTTCTCGGGTGCCTTCGGAAACCCCTACAGTTTGGGAAGCAGCCTGAATGTGGCAGCTCCGCTGATCTTTTCCGGAGTGGGTATCGCACTGGCTGCAAGAGGTGGAATAATCAATCTGGGAGCTGAAGGACAGATCATTTTCGGAGGTATCTTCGCTACCCTGGCGGCTACTCAGATCTCCGGGATCCCGGCAGTTGTCCATGTTCCATTATGTCTGCTGGTAGGCTTTTTGGGGGGAGCCCTCTGGGCTTTTGTCCCCGCATTTTTCAATGCCAGATTCGGAACCAATGTAATGATCACTACCATGCTCATGAATGATATTGCCATGGGCATCTGTGCAACTCTGGTAAAGGGGCCCATGATGGAGAAGGGTGGATTTGCCTACCAGTCGGAAAAGGTGGCGGAGAGCGCTAAACTGCCTCTTTTGTTTACTTCTCTTGGCAGCAGACTTCACCTGGGCTTCGTGGTTGCGGTGATTTGTGCGGTGATCGCCTATTTTGTACTTTTCAAAAGCCCTGTGGGCCATGATATCCGGGTACTTGGAGAAAACCCGGTGGTGGCACGCCACAGCGGAATGAGTGTTCTTTCCACAAAAATACTTGTACTGGTGATTGCCGGGGGACTTGCCGGAATGGGCGGTGCCTGCGAAATCCTGGGTGCTCAGTACCGGCTTAGGTCCAACTTCCTTATGAACTACGGCTATGAGGCACTGGCAGTTGCCATGCTGGCCAACAAGAATCCGCTGGCGGTAATTCTCTCTGGTATCCTTTTCGGAGGCCTTAAGACCGGAAGAAGCAGCATGTCCCGGGCGGTGGATCTTCCCGCCAGCTTCAGCATGGTGCTCAGCGGTGTGATCATTTTCTTCGTAGCGATAAGTCCCATTCTCATGGAACTTCCCAGAAAGCTTGCAATGAGGGATATGCAGAAAAAGAAAGAAAAGGAGGGTAAGAAGAATGAGTAACTTCTCAGCGATTTTTACCATTGATTTCTTTTATGCGGCGATCCGTCTGGCGGCACCTATCCTCTTGGCGGCAATCGGTGAGCTGATGCTGGAAAAGGCCGGTATCTTCAACCTGAGCGTGGAAGCCGGAATTTTGATTGGAGGATTTTTCGGAGTTCTCGGCTCATATTACACAAAAAGTGCTTTAGGAGGTCTGGGAGCAGCGCTTTTGGCCGGTGCGATAATGGGAATTATCTTCGGTTATGCGGTCATCAGCCTAAGAGCTCATCAGGCGGTGGTAGGTACCGGACTAAATATTTTTG
>JAQYAH010000044.1 GCA_029227635.1 Clostridiales bacterium | reverse complement strand
CAATACGCAAGTATGAAGACCCCTTGAAGACGACGAGGTAGATAGGGCAGAGGTGGAAGTGCAGTAATGCATGGAGCTGACTGTTACTAATCGGTCGAGAGCTTAATCAGAAGGTTAGGTAATAAAAGTCTTGAAAGTGTGAATACACTGTGATATAGTTAATTATGTGGTTTTGAGGGCGCGTGCCCATTAATATTCCTCCTTAGCTCAGTCGGTAGAGCACTCGGCTGTTAACCGAGTTGTCGTTGGTTCGAGTCCAACAGGGGGAGTTTTCATTACATAAATATATGTGGTATGGCCCCTTGGTCAAGCGGTTAAGACATCGCCCTTTCACGGCGGTAACATGGGTTCGAATCCCGTAGGGGTCATTTTTGTATGGCGCGGTAGCCAAGCGGTAAGGCGTGGGTCTGCAACACCCTGATGCACCGGTTCAAATCCGGTCCGCGCCTCTTTTTTTATCTCGAGACATAGGTTTCGGGATTTTTTATTTTTAAATTTTTATTCATTCTTATCTTTCTCTATACTGTCTCAACAAAAATTTACCCGGAAAAGGCATATCTATTATTAATCCTGCAATAGTTTATTCATTTTTAATAAAAATGCTCTTGTCAATAATTGACAAAAAAATAACGATTAAGTATGATAATTTTATAACAAACATCCCAATATAGGAGGACAAAGAGATGCTGGATCCGTCATATTATGAAAAAGTCGATCAGTTCGTGGAATACCACGGTGCAAAAGCTAGTTCCCTGATCCCAATTATGCAGGATATCCAGGAAGAATACAGATATCTCCCCGGTGAACTGCTTACATATGTGGCAGAGAAGATCGGAATCACAGAGGCGAAAGCCTACAGTGTGGCAACCTTTTATGAGAACTTCTCATTTGAGGCGAAGGGTAAGTATGTAATCAAAGTGTGTGACGGTACGGCTTGTCACGTGAGAAAGTCCATGCCGGTACTCCAGGAACTCTATAAGATACTGGGCCTCTCCAAAAACAAGAGGACAACAGATGACATGATGTTTACGGTGGAGACAGTTTCCTGCCTCGGAGCCTGCGGACTTGCCCCCACCATGATGGTAAATGAGGAAGTTCATCCCCGAATGACCCCGGAGAAAGTGGACGAGCTTATCGCCAACCTCAAAGAAGGAGGCACATTATGATTCATACCAGATCGGAATTACAGGAATTAAGAACAAAGGCTTTAGCTCGTATCAAGGGATATGACTGCAGAATCCTGGTCTGCTCCGGAACAGGTTGTATTGCTACCGGTTCGGATAAGGTATACGAGGCCTTTTGTGAGATATGCAAAGATGCAAAGGGAGTAACACTGGAGTTTGCTCCTCACGATGAGAACTCAGAAGATGTTGCAGTGGGAGTAAAAAGAACCGGATGTCAGGGCATCTGCGAGCTGGGTCCTTTGGTGAGGATCCAGAAGGATGACAAGGTCATTCAGTATACCAAGGTGCAGCCTTCTGACTGTCAGATGATTTTTGACAGGTCGGTGGTTGAGGACGATGTGCTGGATCATCTTCTTTACAAGATTGATAATGTGCCTTACAAGTCCCCGGAAAAGATTCCTTTTCTTGCAAAGCAGACTAGGCTTGTGCTGAAGAACTGCGGCAAGACTGACGCCGAATCCCTTGAAGAATACATAGCTTTTGGTGGGCTTGAAGCACTGGAAAAAGCAATTTTTGATCTGAATCAGGATGAAGTCATTGATGAGGTGGACAGATCCGGACTCAGAGGCCGAGGCGGCGGAGGATTTCCGGCGGGCCGCAAGTGGAAACAGGTGGCAAGACAGGCGGAGAAGATCCGTTATGTGGTGTGCAACGGTGATGAGGGAGATCCGGGAGCATTTATGGATGGCTCCGTAATGGAGGGAGATCCTTTCCGGCTGATCGAGGGTATGATGATAGCTGCCTATGCTGTGGGAGCTCAGGAAGGATACATTTACGTTCGTGCTGAGTATCCCATGTCGGTAAAAAGACTTCGCCATGCCATCGATCTTTTGGAGGAAGAAGGGCTTTTAGGAGAGAATATCCTGAACAGCGGCTTTTCATTTAAGCTTCATATTAACCGGGGAGCCGGTGCTTTTGTATGCGGAGAAGGGTCAGCCCTCACCGCCTCCATTGAGGGTAACCGGGGAATGCCAAGAATCAAGCCTCCAAGAACCGTGGAGAAGGGACTCTGGGAAAAACCTACTGTACTGAACAATGTGGAGACCTACGCCAATGTGCCGGGAATCATTTTGAACGGAAGCTCCTGGTATCGGCAGTTCGGAACAGAGGGAAGCCCGGGAACTAAGACTTTTTCCCTCACCGGAGCGATTCAGAACACCGGACTAATTGAGGTTCCCATGGGACCGACTCTCCGGGAGATCATCTTCGACATCGGCGGCGGAATTAAGGACGGAAGCAGGTTCAAAGCAGTTCAGATCGGTGGTCCGTCCGGCGGATGTCTCACTGAGGAGCACCTGGATGTGCCCCTGGATTTCGATTCAGTGAAAAAATACAACGCAATTGTGGGCTCCGGTGGACTGGTTGTCATGGATGAGCACACCTGTATGGTGGAAGTAGCGAGATTTTTCATGAGCTTTACTCAGAGAGAATCCTGTGGAAAATGTGTTCCCTGCCGAGAGGGTACCAAGCGAATGCTGGAGATTCTGGAGCGGATCGTTGGGGGCAAGGGAAAGCCTGAGGACCTGGAAATGCTCTCTGATCTTGCGGAGATGATCAGAAATACTGCACTTTGCGGATTGGGCAAAAGCGCACCATTGCCGGTTATCAGCACCCTTTCTCTTTTCAGAGAGGAGTACGAGGAGCACATCAATGAGATGAAGTGCCGGGCAAAAGTCTGCCAGGCCATGAAGCATTTTGTCATCATAGAGGAAAAGTGCATGGGCTGCCACAAGTGTCTTCGCAATTGTCCTGTGGGAGCTATCTCCGGACAGATCAGAAGTCCTCATTTTATTGACAACAACGTGTGCATCAAGTGCGGTGCTTGTATTGACAACTGCGCATTCAATGCGATCTATATGCAGGAATAGGGGGTGGCAACATGGGAGTTATTACAATCGATGGTATGAATGTTGAATTCACGGATGAGAAGAATCTACTGACTATTATCCGCAAATGCGGAATCGATCTTCCCACACTGTGTTATCACTCCGAACTGCCCACTTTCGGTTCCTGCCGCCTCTGCATGGTGGAGGACGAAAGAGGGAGAATGTTTGCTTCCTGCTCGGAAGTGCCCAGGGACGGAATGGTGATTCATACCAACACTCAGAGACTGAAGAAGTACCGGAAGCAGATTCTGGAACTTTTGCTGGCGGCACACTGCAGAGACTGTACTACCTGCGTAAAAACCGGTTCCTGCCGACTTCAGGAACTGGCAAACCGGCTGGCCGTCAGGGAAGTGCGTTTTGAAGATACCAGGGAACATCAGGAGATTGACTTTTCCTCCCCGGCCATAGTCAGAGATCCCAATAAATGTATTCTCTGTGGCGACTGTGTGAGAGCCTGCGAGGAGCTTCAGGGAATCGGGGCTTTGTCTTTTGCCTTCAGAGGATCGGAGGCGAAGGTTATGCCGGCCTTCGACAAACCGCTTGGATCCACCAACTGTGTGAACTGCGGCCAGTGCCGGTTCCATTGTCCTACTGGCGCCATCAGTATTCTTACCAACGTGGAGGCAGTCTGGGATGTGCTGGCAGATCCGGGTACCAGGGTGATCGCTCAGGTGGCGCCTGCGGTGAGAGTTGCTCTTGGTGATGCTTTTGGAATGCCTAAAGGTGAGAATGTCATGGGAAAGATTGCCGCAGTGCTTAGGCGGATAGGCTTTGATGAGGTCTATGATACTACCTTCAGCGCAGATCTTACCGTTATGGAGGAATCCTCCGAGTTTCTTGGAAGGCTTGGCTCCGGGGAGAAACTTCCACTTCTCACTTCCTGCTGTCCCGCCTGGGTCAAATATGTCTGCGATTCCTATCCGGACTTCAAGGAAAACCTTTCTTCTTGTCGATCCCCTCAGGGAATGCTTAGCGCTATCGCAAAAGAATGGTACCGGGATCCGGAAAGAAGCAGCGGCAAAAAGACAGTCATGGTATCCATTATGCCTTGTACCGCCAAAAAGATGGAGATCGAGCGGCCCAACAGCTACACCCACGGAGAAAAGGACACTGACTACGTTCTCACCACCACCGAGCTGATTCGAATGATCCGCACCACCGGAGTGGAGTTCAGCGGAATAGAGCCGGAGTCCACAGATATGCCTTTTGGTATCGGATCCGGCGGCGGAGTTATCTTTGGAGTAACCGGTGGAGTTACTGAGGCGGTGCTTCGACGTCTGGTTCCCGTTCATGACAAAGCAGCCATGAGCGCTATTGCCGAGAGTGGAGTGAGAGGTGACCACCCCATTAAGGAAGTGACCGTGAATTATCAGGGCAGAGATGTCCGTATCTGCGTGGTAAACGGCCTTGCAAACGCCAAAATAGTAATGGACAAAGTCAGAAGCGGAGAAGCGGATTACGATCTCATAGAAGTGATGGCTTGTCGCCGGGGATGTATAATGGGCGGAGGTCAGCCCATGCACGCCGGTCCCAGAACCAAAGTGGCAAGAATGGAAGGAATCTACAGAACCGACAAGAGTTTCACCCTCAAAAAATCCGACGAGAACCCTCTGGTTCACAGTCTCTATGGAAGCTTTTTGAAGGGAAGAGAGCATGAGCTTTTACACAATGAGTTTTACTAAAAGAAAGACAGCGGCGCCTGAAAAGGTTGTCGCTGTCAGGTTTTTACCGTATATTATTTCGCTTCGAAACGACAGGAAGCTCCGCAGGGAAGGACAAGGCCGTTGGAACTGACGGGGAGTCCGATCTCTTCTGCGGTGATTGTTCCGGAAAAGCCTTTCAATTCCTTGCTTAATATATAGGAAAGAACTCCCGGAGCAAAGCCGGTGGTGTAGGAATTGATCAGGAAAAACAAAGGCTCATCAGAGAGAAGCTGCACCGATTTATGGATCAGAGGATGAAGGGTGTCCTCCAGCTTCCAGATCTCACCCTTGGGACCCCGGCCGTAGGAAGGAGGATCCATGATGATGGCATCGTAGTGATTGCCCCGGCGGATCTCTCTCTCCACAAATTTCATGCAGTCATCTACCAGCCATCGGATAGGAGCTTCCGATAGACCGGAAAGAGCGGCGTTCTCTTTAGCCCAGCCTACCATACCTTTGGAGGCATCCACATGAGTGACTTTTGCCCCGGCAGCCGCTGCGGCCAGAGTCGCACCTCCGGTGTAGGCAAACATATTTAGCACCTTAATGGGGCGTCCGGCTTTGCGGATGAGATCGCCGAACCAATCCCAGTTACAGGCCTGCTCCGGAAAGATTCCGGTGTGCTTGAACTTGAAAGGTTTGATGCCAAAAGTAAGCTCCTTATAGTTTATTGTCCACTGATCGGGAAGATCAAAGAAATCCCAGCTGCCGCCGCCTTTGTTACTGCGGTGATAATGGGCGTTTGGGTGCTTCCAGCCCGGGTGTTCCTTCTTAAAACTCCAGATTACCTGGGGATCCGGTCTGACCAGAAGGTAATTTCCCCATCTCTCTAATTTCTCACCGTTGGAAGTGTCAAGGACCTCAAAATCGGTCCAGTTTTCTGCAATCCACATAGATATTTCCTTTCTGCTTCAATATCATACCTATCTTAACTACGAGAAGATAATCATGTCAAGCAGCAGTCTAATACATAATATAGACAGAGTCTATAAATAGATAGCTTTTTGCAATACATAGTCGAGGCAAATGAATAGATTGATTCACACAAAAGTGATACAATATGAACGTAATTATGCCATTCTTTTTTTGATGATAAGAATGTTGTTTGGATAACATGGAGGTAATGATAATGGTAAAAGTCAATGCAATGGGAGATCAGTGCCCTATTCCTGTTATTAAGACCAAGAAGGCAATCGCGGCCTTAAACGGAGCAGAAACAGTAGAAGTACTTGTAGATAATGAGACAGCAGTGCAGAATGTGACGAAGATGGCTAACAGTCTTGGGGCTAAACCTTCTTCAGAGAAGATTGGGGAAGGAGAATTCAAAATCACCATCGAAGTCGGTGAAGTGGCAGCCTCTAAGGTTGGCAATCCCGAGGATACAGGCTGCATTCCCGATGCCAGAGGTAACATGGTGGTAGTTGTCTCCTCCGACAGAATGGGCAGCGGCAACGACGAACTTGGCAAGGTGCTTATCAAGGGATTTATTTTTGCAATTACCCAGCTGGAAGAGCTTCCCAGAAAGATGATCTTTTTCAACGGTGGTGTAACCCTGACTGTTGAAGGCTCCGATTCTCTTACAGATCTCAGAAATCTTGAGGCACAGGGAGTGGAAATCGTCAGCTGCGGCACCTGCCTTGACTACTATGGCGTCAAGGACAAGCTCGCTGTGGGCAGCGTTACCAACATGTATGACATTGTGGAGACTATGGCCGGGGCAGACAAAGTAGTTCGTCCCAACTAATTATTCTAAGAGGATATGAGATGAAGACCAGAGACGAGATCAGACTCACAACCATGACAAGAGCCTCCGGCTGAGCGGCTAAGCTTGGTCCTGAGACCCTTGCCCAGGTTCTGGGCAATTTACCCAAATTTGAAGATGACAATTTAATAGTCGGTCTTGAGACTTCCGACGATGCGGCAATCTACAAGGTTACGGAGGATATTGCGCTGATCCAGACACTGGACTTTTTCACTCCCATAGCGGATGATCCCTATACTTTTGGTAAGATTGCGGCAGCAAACGCCCTGAGCGACGTTTATGCCATGGGAGGAGAACCAATCCTGGCCCTCAATATTGTGGCTTTTCCCAATTGTCTTGATCCCGGAATCCTGGGAGAGATCTTAAGGGGAGGAGCCGAGAAGGTAAAAGAAGCCGGGGCGGTCCTTGCCGGGGGCCACTCCATCCAGGATGATGAGCCGAAATATGGACTCAGCGTCACAGGCCTTGTTCACCCGGATAAGGTGTATAAGAACTACGGCGCAAAGCCCGGAGATCTGCTGATTCTCACAAAACCCATAGGCAACGGAATCATCAACACGGCTCTCAAAGGGGAGATGGCGTCGGAGGATTCCATCGCCGAGGTGAATGTGGTGATGTCAAGTCTAAACAAGATCGCAAAGAGAGCGTCAGAAGGCTTTACTGTTCATGCCTGCACGGATATTACCGGCTTTGGACTGGCAGGACATGCCTGCGAGATGGCGGAGGCCAGTAATGTGACGTTCAGATTGAAGTCAAAAGACATCCCTTATATAGTGGATTCCCTGGACTATGCCCGGATGGGACTGATTCCCGCCGGAGCTTACAGTAACCGGGGATACCGGGAGGCACAGATCGATTGCTCCGCAGTGGAGGAGTGTTACATGGATCTTCTGTGCGATCCTCAGACCTCGGGCGGTATGCTTTTTGCGGTGCCGAGGGAGGAAGCCCAGCCGATGCTGGATAAGATGAGGGAGATGGGCATTGAGACCCGGGCTGCCATAATCGGCGAGGTCCTTCCTTTTGACAAATACTATATCATTATGGAGTGATCCATAGAGAAAGAGGTTTATTGATGAATCTTAAACAGCTTGAGGCTTTTGTATCGGTGGCGGAGACCGGCAGCTTTACCAGAACTGCACAGCAGCTGTATCTTACCCAGCCTACCATAAGCTCCCATATTTCAAGTCTGGAAAAAGATTTAAACAAAAGACTGATCGTTAGAAATACCCGAGGGGTAAGCCTTTCTGAGGCAGGCAAAAAGCTCTATCCTATGGCAAGAAAGATGCTTGAACTGGAAAAGGAAATTGAGCGGGAGTTTGCCGGGGAGGAAAAGGGCGAAGAGGCGGAAGTGGTCAGAATTGCCGCATCCACTATTCCCTCCCAGTATATTCTCCCGGAGGCTCTGGCGGCTTTTTCAAAAGAGTATCCGGAGGTTCGGTTGGAGATTTTTGAGGGGGACAGCGCTCAGGTGATCGAAATGATCACCAACGGCGAGGCTGAAGTGGGCTTTTGCGGCATGGAGCCGGAAAATACGCTGAAGTGCCGGTGCATTCCTTTTTACAGGGATCAGCTGGTGGTCATGACCCCCAACAACGAGAAGTTCCGGGCTATTGCAGATCAGGAATTTGAAAGTGAGTATTTTTACGAGGAACCTCTCATTATGAGAGAAGCCGGCTCCGGAACCCGAAGAGAGGCGGAGCGATGCCTTTTGGAGGCCGGAGTGGATATTGAACGGCTCAGGATCGCTGCGGTGATCAGTAATCAGGAGGCGATCAAAAAGACAGTTGCCGGAGGGATGGGTATCTCTGTTATCTCCGAGGCGGCAATCAAGGATTACCTTGAAGAGGGAAAGGCCTTGGGATTCAGTATCCGGGGATTGAGCTTTTCCCGCAATCTCAACATTATCACCTCCAAGGAGTTTAAGCTCTCCGGGAATGCCAACAAGCTGGCAAAATATGTGAGAAAATATTATCTTTAGGAACTTTTGAAATGATATATCTGGACAACGCAGCGACAACTAAAGTGAAGCCCCGGGAAGTTATAAGGGCGGTGACAAAAGCCCTTGAAGAGGGCATGGGAAACGCGGGACGAGGTGCCGGCGAATCTTCCCTTGGTTCTGCCCGGGTGCTTTTTGACACCAGAGTGGCATTGGGGGAGCTTTTTGGGGCGGAGTCTCCCATGAGGATCTCTTTTGCCTCCAACTCCACAGAAGCCCTTAACACGGCTATTATGGGAGTTCTTGATCCCGGTTGCTGCGCAGTCACCACCGCAATGGAGCACAATTCGGTGCTTCGCCCCCTTTTTCGGCTGAGGGACGAGGGAATGAAGCTTATTGTTTTGCCGGTAGATGAAAAAGGACGGATCAGCCTGACTGAGCTTGAAGAGGTGCTGAAGGCGGGAGGAGTAAGGGCTTTTGTCTGCACCCACGCCTCGAACCTAACCGGCAATGTGAATGACCTGTATAGTATAGGAAGAATCTGTCGGCGATACGGAGTGCTCCTCATAGTGGATGCCTCCCAGAGTGCGGGGGTTTTTCCTATAGATGTGCAGGAGATGAATATTGATATTCTGTGCTTCACCGGTCACAAAGGCCTCCTTGGACCCATGGGAACCGGTGGACTTTATGTGCGAGAGGGAGTTTTTGTGAGACCTCTCAAAGAGGGAGGCAGCGGGATCCACACCTTTGACGAGAGGCACCCCCTTGATATGCCGGAGGCGCTGGAAGCCGGAACCCAGAATGCACATGGAATCGCCGGGCTTTGTGCAGCTCTTGAATACATTAAGAAAACCGGAGTGGATAACATCCGGGAGAAGGAGCAGACTCTGGCCAAAAGATTCTACGACGGAATCAAGGATCTGCCGGGAATCATTTTTTACGGGGATTATGAGGCGAAGGATAGGGCACCCATAGTCACTATTAATATAGAAGATTATGATTCTGCCAAGATAAGCGACATACTCCTCATGGACTACGGGATCGAGACTAGATCCGGAGGGCACTGCGCACCTCTGATGCATAAGGCTTTCGGAACGGTGGAGCAGGGCTCGGTGCGATTTAGTTTTTCTCACAAGAATACGATAGAGGAAACAGATGCGGCCATTCAGGCGATAAGGGACATGGTCCTTTGAGGACTGGGCGGCATTTAATGATAACCATGCTGAAAAAAGAACTCAAACTTATAATTACATTTCACACCACGGCGGAGGCCATCGCCATGGAAAAGAAGTCAAAAGCCCAGGGAGTTGCCGGAAGACTCATTCCGGTTCCCCGGGAGATCTCCGCGGGCTGCGGGCTGGCCTGGTGTGCACCCCTTGAGGAGAGGGAGAATCTCCGGGAGAAACTTGTGTATTTTGGAATAAATTACCAGGAAATACACGAGGTACTTGTGTAAATTCGTTACAATTGATAGAAATTTTTCTGCGAAAAGTGCTTGCAATATGTATCTCTTGCCTTTATAATAGTTCTTGCTGTGGCATTGATAGCTGTGAAGCGTGAGGTTGCTGCCTGAGAATGGCAGGTTTTCCGTGGAGCGAATGTCAAGTTAGGAAACTGGCGACAAGTCACTGTACGTAGAGAAATAGTCCACCAAACGGTGGAAACGACGCGCGAATGGCCTAAGTTAAGGACACGCGTGGGAGTGTGTACAGTCACCACTTGTCGTACTAATAACAAAAGTACGAAAAGGAGGCGGCTTTTTTTATGGCAAACCAGGTAATGAGAATCACATTAAAAGCTTATGATCATCACCTTGTAGACGCGAGTGCTGCAAAAATCATCGAAACTCTTAAGAAGAGCGGAGCACAGGTAAGTGGTCCCGTTCCCCTTCCCACTAAGAAGGAAGTAGTTACAATCCTCAGAGCGGTTCACAAGTATAAAGACTCTCGTGAGCAGTTTGAGCAGAGAACTCATAAGAGACTGATTGATATCATCACACCGACACAGAAGACTGTTGACGCTCTGTCAAGACTTGAGATGCCGGCTGGTGTTTATATCGATATAAAGATGAAATAAGGCGCTGTTACTAGAATGATGCTAGAGCATCCGCTGTAGAAAACAGGAGGAAAAACCACAATGAAAAAAGCTATTTTAGCAACCAAGGTCGGAATGACTCAGGTGTTCAATGAAGACGGTGTTTTAACACCCGTTACAGTTCTTCAGGCAGGCCCCTGCGTTGTTACACAGATCAAGACAATGGAAAAAGACGGTTACGAAGCTATCCAGGTAGGTTTCGGAAGCATTCGTAAGAACCTTCTCACAAAGCCTGAGATCGGACATCTTGAGAATGCCGAGATCAAGACAGAAGTTGTTGAGAAGAACGGCAACAAAGTTGAGTACTATGCAGATGCACGTTATATGAGAGAGTTCCGTTTTGAGAACTGCGGCGACTATGAGCTCGCTCAGGAGATCAAGGCTGACATCTTTGAGAACGGCGACAAGATCGACGTTACAGCAGTATCAAAAGGTAAAGGTTTCCAGAGTGCGATCAAGCGTCACGGACAGAGCCGCGGACCTATGACTCACGGTTCAAAGTTCCACCGTCATGCCGGATCAAACGGTGCTGCATCAGACCCCAGCAGAGTATTCAAGGGTAAGAAGATGCCTGGACAGATGGGCAACAAGCAGATCACTGTTCAGAATCTCGAAATCGTCCGCGTAGATGCAGAGAACAATCTCATCCTCGTTAAGGGCGCTGTACCCGGACCGAAGAAAACTCTTGTAACAATTAAAGAGTCGGTCAAAGCGTAAGCTTTTGAAGAAAGGAGGAAATACAGATGGCTAACGTATCTGTTTACAATATGGAAGGCAAGGAAGTTGGAACAATCGAACTTTCAGATGCTGTCTTCGGTGTTGAAGTAAATGACCATTTAGTACACATGGCTGTTGTAAATCACCTTGCCAACAAGCGCCAGGGAACACAGAAAGCTAAGACTCGCTCAGAGGTTAGCGGCGGTGGAAGAAAGCCCTGGAGACAGAAGGGCACAGGCCATGCAAGACAGGGTTCAACAAGAGCTCCTCAGTGGAAAGGCGGCGGCGTAGTTTTCGCTCCTACACCGAGAGATTACTCAATGAAGATGAACAGAAAAGAGAAGCTTTTCGCTCTCAAGTCAGCTCTGACATCAAGAGTGCTTGAGAACAAGCTCGTGGTAGTTGATGAGCTCAAGCTTGACAGCTACAAGACAAAGGAATTCAAGAAGGTTCTTGATAACTTGAACGTTGCAAAGGCCCTCGTTGTTCTCGGAGCTAAAGACGAGGTAGTTGCAGGATCTGCTAAGAACATCCCCGATGTTAAGACAGCTCTTACAAACACCATCAACGTTTACGATATCCTGAAATACAACACACTCGTTCTTACACAGGACGCAGTAAAGGCAATTGAGGAGGTGTATGCATAATGGCAAGTCTTCAGTATTATGATGTAATCCTTAAGCCGGTTATCACAGAGAAGAGCATGGCCGGCATGGCAGAAAAGAAATACACATTCCTTGTTCACCCGGAAGCAAACAAGATCCAGGTTAAGGATGCAGTTGAGAAGATGTTCTCAGGTGTTAAAGTTGCCAGCGTTCATACAATGAACAACGACGGAAAGAAAAAGCGTCGTGGACTTACTTTCGGAAAGACAGCTAAGACAAAGAAAGCGATCGTTCAGCTGACTGAAGAGAGTGCAGATATCGAAATCTTCGAAGGTCTCTAAGATCTGAGCCTCGGAAATCGATAGAATTGAAACCGGATAAAGCGGCAATTGTTAACGGTAAGCCGCACTAATTAAGAAAGGAGAACTGTTGTGGGAATCAAGGTTTATAATCCCTATACACCTTCTAGAAGACAGATGACAGGTTCTGATTTCGCGGAGATCACAAAGACAACTCCTGAGAAGTCATTAACAGAATCTTTGAAGAAGAATGCAGGCCGCAACAACCAGGGTAAGATCACGGTTAGACATCGTGGCGGCGGTAACAACAGAAAGTACAGAATCATCGATTTTAAGCGTAATAAGGATGGCATCCCTGCTAAGGTTATCGGAATCGAGTACGATCCTAACAGAACAGCAAACATCGCTCTTATCTGCTACGCAGACGGCGAGAAGGCATACATCCTTGCACCTGCCGGCCTCAAAGTAGGCATGACAGTTATGAACGGCGCAGAAGCCGAGATCAGAGTCGGAAATGCACTTCCCCTCTCTGAGATCCCCGTTGGTACTCAGGTACACAACATTGAACTTTACCCCGGCAAGGGCGGACAGTTCGTTCGTGCAGCCGGAAACTCAGCTCAGCTTATGGCTAAGGAAGGAAAGTATGCAACCCTGAGAATGCCTTCAGGCGAAATGCGTCTTTTCCCTCTTGTATGCAGAGCTACAATCGGCGTTATCGGAAACGGTGATCACAACCTTGTAAACATCGGTAAAGCCGGAAGAAAACGTCACATGGGCATTCGTCCTACAGTTCGCGGTTCAGTTATGAACCCCAACGACCATCCCCACGGTGGTGGTGAAGGTAAGACCGGAATCGGTCGTCCCGGTCCTTCAACACCTTGGGGCAAGCCTGCTCTTGGTCTTCGCACAAGAAAGAAGAACAAGCAGTCTAACAAGATGATCGTTCGTAGAAGAGATGGCAAAGCTATTAAATAGTTAAGGAGGAATAATCCATGGCTCGTTCATTAAAGAAAGGCCCGTTTGCTGATAAGAGCTTATTAAAGAAGATCGATGCAATGAACGCAAGCGGCGACAAATCAGTCATTAAGAGCTGGAGTCGTAGATCAACAATCTTCCCTCAGATGATTGGACATACGATTGCACTTTATGATGGAAGAAAACACGTTCCTGTATACATTACAGAAGATATGGTTGGACATAAACTCGGCGAGTTCGTAGCTACAAGAACATATCGTGGCCACGGCAAGGACGAGAAGAAATCCAGAGTACGCTAACGAAGGAGGTCAGATCGATGGCTAAAGGACATAGATCTCAGATTAAGAGAGAAAGAAATGCAAACAAAGATACGAGACCTTCTGCTAAACTCTCATACGCTAGAATGTCAGTGCAGAAAGCGTGCTTCGTATTAGATGCTATCAGAGGCAAGGACGTTAAGACTGCTTTAGGTATCTTAGCTTATAACCCCAGATACGCATCCGGAGTAATCAAAAAGTTACTTGAGTCTGCAATTGCAAACGCTGAAAACAACAACGGTATGAATCCCGAGAATCTTTATATCGAAGAGTGCTATGCAAACAAGGGACCTACAATGAAGAGAGTACGTCCCAGAGCACAGGGAAGAGCTTATAGAATCGAGAAACGTATGAGCCACATTACCATTGTGCTGAATGAGAGATAGGAGGATAAAATGGGACAGAAAGTTAATCCTCATGGTTTGAGAGTCGGTGTTATCAAAGATTGGGATTCCAAGTGGTACGCCGAGAAGGATTTTTCAGATTATCTTGTAGAAGATTATAAGATCAGAGAGTTCCTCAAGAATAAGCTTGGAAACGCAGGCGTTTCAAAGATCGAGATCGAGAGAGCTTCTGACAGAGTTAAGGTTACAATTTACACAGCTCGACCCGGTGTTGTTATTGGTAAGGGCGGAGCAGAGATCGAGAAGGTTAAGGCTCAGCTTCAGAAGCTCATCGGAAGAAAGCTTATCGTTGACATCAAAGAGATCAAGAGACCTGAGAAGGATGCTCAGCTCGTTGCTGAAAACATTGCGGAACAGCTTGAGAGACGTATCTCCTTCCGTCGTGCAATGAAATCCTGCATGGGACGTACAATGAAGGCCGGTGCTCTTGGTATCAAGGCTGCATGTTCAGGTCGTCTCGGCGGCGCTGATATCGCTCGTACAGAGTTCTACAGCGAAGGAACCATTCCTCTTCAGACACTTCGTGCTGACATTGAGTACGGTTTCGCAGAAGCTGATACAACCTACGGCAAAGTTGGTGTTAAAGTTTGGATCTACAAAGGTGAGATCCTCCCTACAAAGAACAACAAAGAAGGGAGTGACCGATAATGTTAATGCCTAAGAGAACAAAGTTCCGTAAGCAGTTCCGTGGTACAATGCGCGGAAAAGCAATGAGAGGAAACAAGGTAACAGACGGACAGTACGGTTTGGTTGCTCTTGAGCCCTGCTGGATCAGATCAAATCAGATCGAGGCAGCCCGTATTGCAATGACAAGATACACAAAACGTGGTGGTAAAGTTTGGATCAAGATTTTCCCCGATAAGCCTGTAACTCACAAGCCTCTTGAAACTCGAATGGGTAAAGGTAAAGGTGCAGTAGAGTACTGGGCAGCTGTAGTTAAACCCGGACGTGTTATGTTCGAACTCGCTGGAGTTGACTATGAGGTAGCAAGGGAAGCATTCAGACTTGCTATGCACAAGCTTCCTTGCAAGTGCAAGATGATTGTGCGCGAAGAAGGCGGTGACAACAGTGAAGAGTAATACATTCGTTAAAGATTTAAAAGTT